>CAMCYA010000024.1 GCA_945883675.1 Bifidobacterium breve | reverse complement strand
GAGAGTGGTTTGCAAGTGTTCTTTCGACAGGTTTTGATGCGATAGTCAATGAGCGTGCCAATAAGCTTAATTGGCCTAAGGGTCCAATGAAATATAATGTGAGTATTGCCATTGAACTGCCTAGGTTTAAACCAAAAGATTACGAAATTCAATTGGATGATCGCACTATCTCTACGCAAGCGATGTTAATTGCAGTCGGTAATGGACGTTCATACGGGGGAGGAATGCTGGTTTGTCCCAACGCTGATATGCGTGATGGGTATTTTGATGTAATGGTTTTACACCCCGTCTCTAAAATCGAGTTCATCAAAACCTTCCCCTCTGTCTTTATAGGGGCACACATAAATCATCCCTCTGTAGAGATAGTCCGTAGCAAAAAAGTTCGAATTGAATCAAAAGCTGTTGCCTACAGTGACGGAGAGCGAATAGGTCAACTTCCTGTAAACGCCGAATGTATTTCTGATGCGATGCTTGGATGGAGACCATGACTACGCCGGCAGCCTCATACGCCGCGGCAAAAAAACGCGGTATGCATCCTGTTACAACCGCTTTTGTTCAGACTTTTGATTTCGAGTTCGATCCATTTCAAATTTCAGCCTGCCACGCCGTTGAAGATGGAAAAGGTGTTCTGGTAGCAGCTCCGACGGGTGCCGGAAAGACAGTTGTTGGGGAGTTCGCAGCATATTTTGCACTTCAGGCTGGAAAGAAATGTTTTTACACAACTCCGATAAAAGCGCTTTCTAATCAAAAGTATGCAGAGTTTGCCGAAAAGTTCGGTGAGGATCGAGTTGGTCTGTTGACTGGAGATACGAGTATCAACTCCGAAGCAGATATTCTTGTGATGACAACCGAAGTACTTAGAAACATGCTCTATGCGGGTTCAAATACTCTTACAAATTTGGGCGCTGTAGTAATGGATGAAGTCCATTATCTAGCAGACAAGTTTCGCGGGGCTGTTTGGGAAGAGGTTTTGATTCACCTAATGGAGAGCGTGCAGGTGATTTCACTTTCTGCAACGGTTTCAAATGCTGAAGAGTTTGGAGAGTGGCTGGGGGAGATTCGTGGTGAAATGGAGGTCATTGTTAGTGAGATTCGTCCGATACCTCTTTTTCAGCTTGTACTGATTGGAAATCGACTCCTAGATCTTTTTGAGCAGCCAGGACGCGTGAATCCCGAAATATTAAAACGGGAAAGAGAGGCGATACGGCGAACCTCGTTAGGTCGCAATCGTCGCTCGCGCTTTGATGATACAAGTGATCGTCTTTCACGATCTGACATTATTGAAAAACTACAAGGTGAGAATCTGCTACCAGCGATAACTTTTATATTTTCGCGAATAGGCTGCGATGCCGCAGTCAAGCAATGTATACATGCTGGTCTTCGATTAACTTCACCGCAAGAGCGAGAAGAAATACGGGCAACAGCCCTTCGATATACACAAAATATTGCCGAAGAGGATTTGGAAGTGCTCGGCTTTACTGATTGGCTAACCGCGTTAGAGCGTGGCATCGCAGCACATCATGCTGGACTACTTCCAAGCTTTAAAGGCGCAGTTGAAGATCTATTCCAACGAGGGCTAGTAAAAGCTGTCTTTGCAACGGAGACTTTGGCATTGGGGATCAACATGCCAGCGCGGACTGTTGTCTTAGAGAAACTCGTAAAGTTCAATGGTGAAGCTCATGTTCCCATCACTCCTGGTGAATACACTCAACTAACAGGTCGTGCCGGTCGCCGAGGAATCGACATTGAGGGAAATGCCGTAATTCAATGGTCACCAACTGTTGACTCTGCAGCAGCGGCAGGTTTGGCATCAACACGTACATATCCATTGCGTTCATCTTTTTCTCCCTCTTACAACATGTCAATCAACTTGATTGCGCAGTTTGGTCGAGAAAGAGCCCGTCGTTCACTTGAATCATCGTTCGCTCAGTTTCAAGCCGATAGAGCGGTAGTGGGGTTGACTCGTCAGATTCGAAAAAACGAAACATCAATTCAAGAGTTAATGAAGGATGCAACCTGTCATATGGGAGATTTCGCGGAGTATGCGCGTATTCGCAGATCCATCAAAGAGGTCGAAGTTTTACTAAGCCGACGTGATCAGCGGAAAACTTTTGACAACCGACAAAGAGGACATTTGGAAGGGGAGTTGTCTGATCTTCGGAAAAACATGAAGAGCCATCCATGTCACGGTTGCGCAGAACGTGAAGATCATTCTCGTTTGGCAGAGCGAGCGGGACGACTGACGAGAGAAAACGACGGATTAACCTCTAGGGTAGAAAATAGAACTCATGTTATCGCCAAAACATTTGATCAAATCTGCCAAGTACTCGATCACTTAGATTACATCCATGGTGAGAAGCCTTCTGCACAGGGAAAGATTCTGACTAAGATCTATGCAGAGTCTGATCTTTTGCTCACTGAATCTATTCGCAGAGGCTTATTAGATGATCTAAACAGTGTCGAACTTCCATCAGTTGCTTCTTGCATGATTTTTGAGTCAAGATCGGCAGAAAATATTGCACCAAAGATGCCAAGTGCGAAAGTTACATCAACTATTACAGAGGTAATAGCTCTATGGGCAGAACTCGAAAAAATTGAAAGTGATTTTGGAGTTAAAACACAGCGTGAACCCGATGCGGGCTTTGTTTTTATCTCTTATCGTTGGGCTATGGGAAACTCTCTGAGCAATGTGCTCAAAGGCAGCGACATGTCTGTTGGTGATTTTGTTAGATCCACAAAGCAGCTTATTGATCTACTCAATCAAATTGCCGGCGCAAGTGAGGGTTTGCGTGCTGCCTGTAAAGAAGCGGTTAAAAAGATCGATCGCGGTGTCGTGGCATATCTAATGGGGGATTTATGACTCTCATGCTTTTAGACAGTGCATCACTTTGGTATCGCGCCTATTACGGAATGCCGGACACGATGCTTTCTCTTGATGGAATATCGGTCAATGCGGTGCGCGGCTACATCGATATGACTGCTCGATTAGTGCAGGCCTACAAACCAGATCGATTAGTCGCATGTTTAGATGGCGATTGGCGACCTAGTTGGCGGGTCGATATTTTTCCAGATTACAAAGCAAACCGCATAGAAGAAGATGGTGAGGCTGAGGAAGAGCCAGAGACATTAACTCCGCAGATTCCAATTCTCTTAGATCTGCTTGATCTATTTGGAATTCCAGTTGTTGGAGTCGATGATTACGAAGCCGATGATGTCATGGCTACTTATGCACATATAGAAAAGGGTCCTATTCGAATAGTCACGGGAGATAGAGATCTGTTTCAAGTAGTAGATGATAAAAAAGATGTAAAGGTTGTTTATCTTGCCAAGGGTTTATCCCAACATGACTTAGTGGATATTAAATATGTTGCCGATAAATACTCTATTCCGGGAGATAGGTACGATCTTTTTGCAATGTTTCGAGGAGATCCTTCAGATGGACTACCCGGTGTAAAAGGTATTGGGGAGAAAGGCGCTGCAATCATCGCCAACTCCTTTGCTTCCGTTGAAGAGGCTTTGGAAGGTGCAAATAATGCTCACGAGAATCTCGCTCCGGCTTTAGCTAAAAAAATAATTGCTGGAGCTGAATACTTAAAGATTGCGCCTACTTTAGTTCGTGTTGCGAGGGATGTTCCTTTGCCAAAAGTAGATCTAGCACTCCCAAAAGCACCGACAGATCTTTCATCAATCTATCAATTTAAGGAACGTTATGCCTTGGGGGCTAGCGTAGATCGTTTGATCAGTGCATTAGGTTGGTAGGAGTATTTCTTTCAGGTTCATCTGGACTTGTCTTGTCGTTGGCCTACGAGCCAGTGGGGAAGTGGTGGCTAGCGCCATTAGCTGTAGCGTCACATATCTATGCGCTGCACCTAACTAAATACAAGGTTATCTCTGCATTCATTTTCGCACTTGTTTTTAATGCAATTGTTTTACATTGGAGCAGTACATTTGTTGGCTCATTACCTTGGCTAATACTTTCCATTGGATTGGCTATTTTCTATACTCCTTTAGCGTTGGTCTCACGCTGGGGCATTTCAATTTACCCGATTATTTTCATAATAATGGAAGAGGTTAGAAATCATTTTCCATTTGGGGGATTCGGTTGGACAAGATTGGCCTATACGCAGGCTGATGCCCCTTACGCCCGTATCGCTGCCATTGGGGGATCGGTCGCTTTATCCAGCTTTGTATTGCTAATCGCGCTATCTCTTTTTATCCTTTCGCAGAAACGCTTATCTTTAATGCCATTAGTACCTGCTTTATTTCTGCTTGTACCGTTTCAACTACAGAGCATTGGTACAACTGAAGTCTTGATGATTCAAGGCAATGTTCCACAATTTGGTTTGGATTTTAACTCTAGGGCGAAAGAAGTATTTAACAACCATCTCGAACTTACAAAGCAAGAGATGTTAAAAGATTCCAAAGTCGACTTTATTTTGTGGCCTGAAAACTCAGTTGACGTGGACCCATTCCTCTATCCTGATGTATCGAATGCGCTTAATTCAATAGAAAAGCCTTTAGTAATAGGTGCAGTCCTGGGTAAAGGAGAAAAACTCTTAAATACTTCGATACTTTGGGATGATAAGAATCCAAAGATCTACATCAAACAGCATTTAACTCCTTTTGGTGAATATATCCCGATACGTTCCATCGCTAAGCTCGTTTCACCTTTGGTTGATCGCGTGAAGGATTTTGAGCCCGGAGACGGTGCCAACGCCATCTTTACAATCGATAATGTAAAGATTGCCCCTATCATTTGTTTTGAACTCCTTAATGACTCAATACTGCACAACGCAGCCAAAAATTCGAACCTTCTAGCAGTTCAAACCAATAGTGCAACCTTTGGAATGTCGGCTGAAAGCGCACAACAGCTTGCAATGACAAGAGTTCGTGCAATCGAACATGGTAGAAATATTGTTTCCGTATCGACCACTGGATACTCAGCCGTAATTGATCGCGACGGCAAAGTCATTCAAAAAACATCTATGGGAACTGCAGAAAGTATTCGAGCAAATGTAGATTTAGTAGAAGGCCAGACGCCGAGAGATAGGTTGGGCGGTTGGGCAGTGTTTCTCACTCTAGGCGTCATGATCCTGGCTACTCGTCGAGCGTATCGCTAACGCCGATAAGTTACATTATGTAAACTTATGCGAATTCGGCGATAGGCAGGCACGAACAGACCAGATTTCGGTCCCCATAAGCGCCATCTATGCGCCCCACTGCCGGCCAATACTTACCCTTTAGCCCAATTATTTCCCCGGCAATCAAACCATCTCTTTTTTCAGGCAATGCACCGAATTCGCGGGTGTACGAACGGTTCCATTCACCAGCGATAACCGCCTCAACGGTATGTGGAGCATTTCTTAAAGCTGACTCTTCCACCGCAATAACTCCGTCAAGAATCTCCTGAATCTCCCCATGAATAGAAATCATTGCAGATATAAATCTGTCAATCTCTGCAAGATCTTCACTTTCTGTGGGTTCAATCATCAGTGTTCCAGGCACCGGAAAACTCATTGTAGGAGCATGGAAACCATAATCCATCAACCTTTTAGCGACATCATCGACAGTAACACCACTTAATTTGGTTATCTCCCGAAGATCCAAGATGCATTCATGTGCAACACGGCCCTTCTCCCCCGTATATAGCACTGGAAAATACGGATCCAGCTTTGTAGCCATGTAGTTTGCAGACAAGATTGCTATCGATGTAGCACGTGTTAAACCTTCGGTCCCCATCATTCGAATATATGCCCACGAAATTGGCAAAATATTTGCTGATCCAAAGGGCGCACCACTAATTGGTCCCGGTCCGGTTTCAGGACCTGCTGTTTCATCCAACGGGTGATTTGGTAAGAATGGAGCAAGATGAGCTTTGGAAATTACAGGACCAACACCTGGTCCTCCACCACCATGAGGAATGCAGAAAGTCTTGTGAAGATTTAAATGAGAAACATCGGCTCCAAATTTGCCGGGTTGAGAAAGTCCAACTAACGCGTTCAAGTTTGCACCATCAACGTACACCTGTCCCCCGGCGTTATGCACCATTTCACAAATCTGGGATATCGCTGATTCAAAAACACCATGTGTTGATGGATATGTAACCATAATCGCCGCAAGATTTTCGGAATGCTGTGCAATCTTTCCTTCTATGTCTTCAAGACTTACATTTCCAGATTCGTCACACTCAACAACTACAACTTTCATTCCCGCCATAACCGCACTTGCGGCGTTAGTACCGTGCGCGCTGGATGGAATTAAACAAATCGTTCTTTGATGATCGCCTCTTGAATCATGGTAATTTCTGATTGCAAGCAAACCCGCAAACTCTCCTTGACTTCCCGCATTTGGTTGCAGACTCACCGCGTCATAACCTGTGATCGCGATTAACCATGAAGATAGTTCTGAGATTAACTCTCGATATCCAGAGCTCTGCACAGTGGGTGAAAATGGATGAATTGATGAAAACTCAGGCCAAGTTATCGCTTCCATCTCTGTCGTAGCATTTAACTTCATAGTGCAACTACCTAAGGGAATCATCGTTCTGTCGAGTGCAAGATCTCGATCAGAAAGCGTTCTAATGTAGCGCAACATAGAAGCCTCAGAACGATGCGTATTAAAAACAGGATGCTGCAAAAACGACGATGCTCTCATCAGCCCTTTTGGTAGTTGTATTGCATTCACAACGATCGTTTTGGTTTTAAATATCTGCGAAAGTCCGTCTAAGGTTTTCTGACTAGTTGTTTCATCCAAAGAAATTCCAACATGATGCCCATCTATCTCGCGCAAATTGATTTTGAGTGTTCGACTTGCTGCATGTATAGCTGCCGCATCAGGAACTTTTACAACTATTGTGTCGAAAAAATGATTCGTTTTTACTTCAAAACTTGCGTCATTTAGCGCTGTAACTAAAGCTGCTGTTTGGGAATTTATTTTATTTGCAATTGCTTTAAGTCCAGAAGGGCCGTGCCACATCGCATAAAAGGCGCTCATCACCGCCAACAGGACCTGCGCCGTACAAATATTGCTAGTCGCTTTGTCGCGGCGAATATGTTGTTCACGAGTTTGCAGAGCAAGTCGAAACGCTGGATTGCCATGTGCGTCCAAACTTTGTCCAACCAATCTGCCAGGTAAAGAGCGTTCTAATCCAGATCGAACACTTAGAAAACCTGCATGCGGGCCTCCAAAACCCATAGGAACACCAAAGCGCTGCGCAGACCCCACCGCAATATCTGCTCCCCACTCCCCTGGTGCTTTAAGTACGGTAAGCGAAAGGAGATCTACCGCTGCAATAAGTAACGCATCTCTATCGTGCGCCCACTGCGCTAATTGCGAGTAGTTTCGAATTTCACCTGAGGAGTCTGGATATTGCACCAGCACCCCAAAAACGCTCTCATTGGACAAATTTGGAAGAGAGTTCGCATCAGAAAAATCAACTACTTGCACGGATATGCCCAACGGCTTAGCTCGCGTAGAAACAACTGCAAGAGTTTGACTATGCACCTTCTCATCTACCAAGAACACTGCTTCATCGCTGCCCTTAAAAACTCTCCGAGCTAACGTCATGGCCTCTGCTGCAGCGGTAGATTCATCCAACATTGATGCATTAGCTGTTTGCAAAGCAGTAAGTTCGCAAACAACTGTTTGAAATGCGAACAGGGCTTCTAAACGTCCCTGTGAAATCTCCGGTTGATACGGTGTATAGGCTGTGTACCAAGCAGGGTTTTCTAAAACATTTCTAAGTACAACTGGCGGCGTAATAGTTGCGTAATATCCACAGCCGATCAAAGAAGTAAAAACCGCATTCTTATTTGCTATTTCATGAAGTGCTGCAATGGTTTCAATCTCTGTGAGAGGCTGTGGCAAGACATTTTCCAACTTCTCTGTGATAGCGATATTTTCTGGCACAACATCTGCAATAAAATCATTTAGGCTGGAATAACCAAGTTCCATAAGCATTGTTGATGCTTGAACCGCATTAGGTCCGATGTGGCGGTTTTCAAAAGCCTCATGGGAATTCACAAGAACACCTCGCCCATTATCGATCGCCCAAGGTCGGGCTATGGGCGCTAGAGTATTAGGCCTTAAGCGCCTTTGCTCTTTCGACGCAATGAAAGCTCGTCGTTATTCTCACCACTTACGAACTGCCCAGCGACCTCACCCTGCAGAACTGAAAGTGATCCTTCTACTTCGTGCCACACCTTGCCAACCGCGATACCAAAAACGCCCTGGCCGCCCTGCAATAGATCGATAATCTCATCGGAGTTAGTGCATTCATAGATTGAAGCTCCGTCGCTCATCAACGTGATTCTTTCTAGCTCAACTACCCCACTGTTGCGTAAGTGATCAACGGCGGTACGGATGTTTTGCAGCGAAACCCCAGCATCTAATAACCGCTTAACTATTTTCAAAACTAAAATATCTCTAAAGCCGTATAGGCGTTGTGTCCCGGAGCCACTTGCGGTGCGAATGCTTGGCTCAACTAAACCAGTTCTCGCCCAGTAATCTAACTGCCGATAAGAAATTCCAGCAGCAGAGCATGCTGTTGCGCCTCGGTAGCCGATCTCTAAATCCTGTGGGGACACGGGAATTCTCGATTCTCTTGGGGAATGGTTAAAGGTACGGGCTACAGATGCTGGATACAACAACCGACACGATCCAACCTTCTAGTAGAGGTTTAAACTTTGTCAGGCCTCTAAGTCCGGCCTCTAGCTGATGAAATCTTCGGGGTTAATCTGGTCTAAGAACTCTCTAAACTTCTCGACCTCTTGATTTGTCCCATCCCCTGCCGGCATCTCTATACCCGCCTTATTGAGAAGCTCTGCAGTAGCCAGAATATTGCTGTGGGTTCTAATCGCTAAGGCGATCGCATCCGAAGGCCTGGCATCAAGGGTTAACGCTTGAGCAGAGTGGTCACGGATTAGCAGAACCGCGAAAAAGACTCCTTCGACAATATCGGTTATATGAACCGCGGTAAGGGTTGCCTCTAATAGATCAAGAGTGTTGCTGAGCAAATCATGAGTTAAGGGTCTTGTGGGCTCCAAGCCCTGTTGAGCAAATGCAATCGCCGTAGCTTCACCGGTTCCGACCCAAATCGGTAAAAATCTTGAGCCATTAATTTCTTTTAGCAGGACAATCGGCTGATTAGATGGCATCTCTACACGGACCCCTACAACCTCCATGGGTATCAGCATTGTTCGAAGTTTTAACGAACTCTGTTAAGGCCACCACGAACAAGGGCTGCGTGAAGTCTGATCGACAACGATGCGATCTCTTTTTGAACCTCTTGAGCACGGGCCTTTGAATCGGAGTTCTTCTGTCGGGTCAATGGAGTAATTACTTGCTCAATCAAACCAATCTCTCGATCAGCCGCAGATTTAAATGATCGAAGATGCCTTGGCTCGATTCCGAATCCACCCATCTCAGTCACCGCTTTGGCAACAGCTAACGCATCCCCATCGTAATGACGACCACGGGGTGCAATTAGCCCATATCCCTCTAGCTCGACTAGTTGATCCTCTTTTAGACCACTGTTTTTCAAAAGTTCATCTCGAGATAAACGCATCTCGCTTACTTCTCCGAAAGTACTTGGAGCCATTTCGCCATCGATAGTGGCAATGTTCATCGTTGGACGAGGTGTTGCCACTGCTCCAACTTGAGCAGGCTGTAGGCCGCGATCGATTGCATCAAGATTGTCTTTGATTACCTTTAAAGGAAGATACTGGTCACGTTGAGCAAGCAAAACATATCGCAGGCGGTCTAAATCGGAGGTCGTGAATTTTCGATATCCAGATGGCGTTCTCTGCGGTTCGATTAATCCTTCAGATTCGAGAAAGCGAATCTTTGAAATCGTAATATCCGTGAAATCTCCCCGCAATCGGTTGAGAACTTCGCCGATGCTTAAGTACGCCCGCGCTGGAACTGCCATGTCTACTCCCCTAGAAATCGATCAATTTAGTGATACAAATCTTTGCTTCTTTATCAATTAGTTCTTAGAACTTTTGCTGCATTCCTACTTACTTCCAATAAACAATAGATGAAACTTTCCAATTTGAAACTCGTCTCCTGAGAACAGTGATCGCTGCGTGATCGGTGTATTCTCAAAATATGTTCCATTGAGTGAGCCTTGATCTGTCAGGACAAATCCATCTTCAACCTTTGCGATTTTTGCGTGCAGACGTGAAACCGTAATATCGTCTAAAAATATGTCGCTATCCGCAGATCTTCCAATAGTTACGCCCTCTGGTGTAATAAGAAAACGTGAACCCTTGTTAGGACCACGAGCGATAATCAGCATAGATTTTTCGGAATTAGAGCCTTGAATGGCGGCGATAACTTCGCGATCTCCGGCTGGTAGTCCAGCAATAATCTCTTCGAGCTTATTAGATGGGGAATTACTAACCTCTCGAAGGTTTAGATGAAGGGTCGTTGTTAGTTCGTTCTTTGGTGCCTCAGCAACCATTTCACAACCTCCTGACCGTCAACCTAAGGGTGACAGTAGAGGGGGAAAATCCTTTGGTCAAGCCGTGATTTCTGCGTATTCCAGGGCTGTTAGAAGCCCTGCCGGCTGACCGATTACCTCAATCTTTGCCAGCCAGCCTTGACCGTAAGGATCAGTATTAATGCTCTCCGGTGCGTCAGAAAGGGATTGATTAATCTCAATAACAACACCTGAAACCGGTGCATAAATATCTGAAACACTTTTTGTAGATTCCACTTCTCCGCACACTGCACCTGCTGTGACTTTCTCTCCTACTTTTGGTAGTTGAACATAGACGATGTCACCCAATGCCGCCTGGGCGTAGTCGGTAATTCCCATGGTGCAGATAGAAGCGTCAATGCTGACCCACTCATGTTCCTTCGTATATGAAACATCACTTGGAATAGATGACATATTTTCCCCTTAACTGCACAAATGCCTGACGTGCATATCCAACACCTGTCGAAATGTAGAGTGCAAAACCCCATATTGCAAAACTCCAACCGGTAACAAAGGCAAGATTCCCCCATCGCCCATCGGATTGCGCCAGTAGAAGTAGAGGGAATGCATACATCAAGTTGAAAGTGGCGGCCTTGCCTAAATATGTCACTGATAACGCTGGGATCGACTTTCGTGCCATAAGAATTGTAAGAACCCCGAGGACTAGATCACGGCCTATCAAAACCAGAATCATCCATAGCGGCAGAATCTCACGAACAAGAAAGACTATAAGTATTGCAAAAATGTAAAGTCGATCAATAGCAGGATCAGCTATCTCACCGAATCGTGATGTTTGATTCCACGCTCTGGCGATTTTTCCATCAAAATAATCAGTCGCTCCTCCAATAACAAGCACAGTGATTGCCCAACCATCTGCTTCAAGATTTAAAGCAAGGTGAATAAAAAGCGGAATCCCCAAAAAGCGTAAAAACGTCAGCGCGTTAGGAACAGTAATCAGCGTGCTCACTGGTTGTCTCTTTCTTTCACTCGAATAGCAACTTGCACTGGAGTTCCAGGGAACTTGAACTCCTCACGTAAACGTCTTTCAATAAAGCGGCGGTAGGAAGCCTCGATCCATCCACTCGAAAATACAACAAACTTCGGAGGAGCGATGCCCGCCTGAGTTGCGTAGTAAACCTTGGGCTGCTTGCCGCCTCGAACTGGCGGCGGTGTGGCGCCTATGAGCGCGCCTAAGAATGAATTCAATTTCGCGGTAGGGACTCGTCGCTCCCAGCTATCGAGTGCAGTGCGCAAAGCCGGTGCCAAACGATCCCTATGCCAACCAGTTTTTGCGGCAATGTTTACTCTCTGTGCCCACTCAACCTGATCCAAGTGACGATCTATCTCTCTATCTAGTGCAGTGCGCCGATCTTCATCAACTAAATCCCACTTGTTCATGACGATCACCATGGCCTTGCCTGCCTCTTCAACCATTGTGATAACTCGAAGATCTTGTTCGGTAATTGGTTCGGATGCATCTAAAACAACTACTGCTACTTCACAACGTTCAAGTGCAGTAGTTGTGCGAAGTGATGCGTAATAATCTGTTCCAGAATCCTGATTGGCTCTCTTTTTTAAGCCGGCTGTGTCGATAAATCTCCAAACCGATCCACCAAACTCAAGAAGTGAATCCACGGGATCACGAGTTGTACCTGCTGCATCATCAACAATTGAAAGCGACTCCCCCGCAATTGCATTAAACAAGGATGACTTTCCAACATTTGGTCTACCGATCAAAGCAACTCTTCGATAGCCATCTTGATTTTGCGCTCTACCAACCTCAGGTAAAACGGCAACTATGTGATCTAGTAAATCACCGCTTCCGCGACCATGCAGAGCGGAAACAAATCTTGGTTCACCTAAACCTAAACTCCACAAACCGTGCGCTTCTGCTTCTTCTCGCTCGCCATCAACTTTATTTCCAATCAGAATGGTTGGTTTTTTAGCTTTACGAAGATGCTGGACCAAAATGTCATCCTCATCTAATGCGCCAACTTGCGCATCAACGACGAAGGCCAATACGTCAGCATCTGCCATGGCTAACTCGGAGCCAGCACTTACTTGCACAGAAATTCCATCAGGCTTTGCCTCCCAACCACCTGTGTCCATAATGATGAACCGTCTTCCACCCCATTCGCATTCATACTTAACGCGATCACGAGTGACACCTGGAACATCTTCCACTATCGCTTCTCGACGGCCTAAAAATCTATTTATTAACGTTGATTTTCCAACGTTAGGTCGACCTAAAATCGCAACTATTGGTAGTCCAAGAAGATTTCTTTGTTTTAGGAGTTCCCAAATACGATCTATCGTTTCTTCCAAATCTAAATTTGTGGAATCTATCTCCACCGCATCATTTGCCATAGCTAATGGAGAGTGCATGCGGGTGGAGTCGATTGAATCTCTTGAACCTAATGAGGCTTTCACATCAACTGACTTATCCTCAACTTCATCTTCTCGGCGTCTTGCCCTTGCATCTAAATCTGCAGTCAGGAATATCTTTAATCCCGCCTCGGGTGCTACAACTGTTCCGATATCTCTACCTTCGACAACCACTCCGCGTTCACTTGCATCGATGATTCGATGTTGAATTGCCAGTAGTTCTTTTCGAATCTCCGGCATGGCGCTAATCCGTGAAACATTTTCAGTAACTGAATGCCCACGTATTGAATGAGTTATCTGAACATCTCCGGCGAAGATATTTGGCGAATTTGGGTCTGATTCGAAGCGAATGGGATGATCTTTTAATAACTGCAGAATCGAAAATGCCTCTTCGCAGTTATTCTCTAAAGCTAGCCAAGTTACAGCGCGATAAAGTGCGCCCGTATCCAAATAGTTCCATCCAGCACGGTGCGCTATCGCCTTAGCGGCAGTAGATTTTCCTGCACCGCTTGGACCATCTATTGCTACCACTATGCCCATGAGATGAGCCTACTTCTAATTGCGAATTGGATGAACGTTCCAACCAATTGCGCCAAGATGATCAGATAATTTGCGTGCATCAACGGCCGAAAGAGCCAACGTTATAAGTGCGCTTAGTTGGCCAGGTGAGTGTTCGATTACCAAATCCTCAACATTGACACCCAATGTTGAACACTCATTAAAGATTGCCGCAAGCTGTCCCGGCTTATCGTCAATGACTATGGGCAAGTAACTGTATTCCCGCGCCTTACCGCCGTGTTTGCCTGGAATTAGTTCTCGACCAATACGACCTTGTAACAACATTTTTTCAATGTGAGAAGGATCTTCAAGATTATCAATCAACGCCTCTAGGTCTATCTGTAAATCCTTCAACAGCTCTGTGAGAACCTGGCGGTTGGAATAAATTATCTCTTTCCAAAGCTGTTCATCCGAGGCTGCGATTCTGGTCGAATCCCGCAATCCTTGACCCGATAACTCCATCCATTCCGGCTTGGTGCCGATCAATTGCTTAGCCAAAAGTGAGGAGAAAATTTGAGGTAGGTGCGAGATCTTGGCTACTGCGGCGTCGTGATCTGAGGCCGACAAGATCAATGGAGTTGCCCCAAGCAGAGAGATTAATTCCTGCACAGTTTCTGTGCATTCAGAGTTTGTCGAAGGTGTGGGAGTTACCACCCAGCTGCGTCCAATAAATAGATCAGCTCTTGCAGCACTAGCTCCCCCTATTTCGCGCCCGGCCATTGGGTGGGTTGGAACAAATTTCGGGGACATTCCAGCGATTGATTCAACCTTAAGTAGAACTTCAGTTTTAACACTACCAACATCCATAAAGGTAGAGTTTGGGTTTAAATCAAATTCTCTCTGCAAGACCAATTCAAGTTCTCTGGTGGGCAGTGCCAAAATGACTATCTCGGGTGACTCATTAACCTTTGAGCCAATCAAATCAGAGGCTAAAGCTTGGGTTTTGGGATCTGAATCGATCATTTCAACTCGAATTCCGTGTTGAACCAAGCCCAAACCGATAGACGTTCCTATTAGCCCAGATCCGACTATTCGGACCTGTGAAAAACTCTTGGGAAACTGGCTTTTGAGCTCCTTTGAGCCTGTAATCCCGTTCACTGAGCTATATCGCGACGAAGTGCGGCCGCTCCGCGTAGATACACGTGAGATATTTGATCGGGAGCCAATTCCGTTTCAACAAGCAAGAGTGCTCTTACCGTGCGATTCAACGCATTGGGCACTGACACCTCAACTGAGCCTATGAGGGGGACGCTGGCAAAACCCATCTCGCGACAAGCGGCAGCCGGGAAAGCTGCCGTTAGATCTGCTGTGGAAGTAAAGAAAACTGAGATCACATCTGAGGGTGAAATCGAATTGGACTTCAAAATAGAGCCAATTAACTCCTGGACTCCAGAGGCTATTTCCGTCGAGGTATTTGCCTCCACCTGGATTGCCCCTCGAATCCCACGCGTTGCCATGGGATAAGGATACCCGCCTTGTCTCAATCCGGCGGGAGGTTAGAAAATCTAGAAGTAAATTAAACCTTATATCGACATACTGTCTTTACTACTATTGACGTTCCTGAATAAGCGCTGTCAGCACGAGAACTAATTATGCAATCATTATCGATAAAACCATATTATTGGTAAATAGACGCTCATATCTTGCACCATAAGTAGATATATAGACAAACGAAGGACGTAAAATAGGTATATAGATTTATAGATATTAACCCAGAATGTCTATAAAGATTAAACAAGTTAAAGATCTAAAGCTTTTTGTAGATTAAGCAATTCTGTTTTGTTAAGGTCCCGCCAGCGCCCTTCAGGTGTATCCCCCAAAGATATGGGGCCGAATTTCGTTCGGACTAATCGGAGAACGTCCACACCAACCGCCTCCATCAATCGCCTGATGATGTGATAGCGGCCCTCATGTATCGAGACCTCGATCCACCTAGGTGAAATCTGCCTATAGCTCAAGACACGGCCCATCCCGTCTTCGAGCTCAACTCCTTTAAGAAGAATCTTGTCTATGCCCTGAGGCAGAACCCCGTCGAATTCGATGATGTAGGTTTTCTCTAGCCCAAAAGATGGATGGGTTGCGCGGAAGGTTAAATCCCCATCATTTGTAAGCAGAATCAGGCCTTCAGAATCCTTGTCCAGGCGGCCAACATGAAAAAGGCGCTCCTTCCGAAGATCAATAAAGTCATCTAAAGAGGGCCGGCCATCCGGATCAAACATGGTTGACAAAACACCCTTAGGTTTATGAAGTACTAAATAACTCTTAGACAAAGTTCGCTTTATTGTCTCACCATCAACCATTACCTCACAGATGGTAGGGTCAAACTTGCTTCCCATCTCGCGAATGACGACACCGTCGACGCTTACTCGACCTGATTCGATTAGTTCATCTGCTCCGCGCCTGCTAGTAACACCGGCATCGGCAATTATTTTGTTAAGCCTCATTTGGGCCATGGCTATCCTCCCGACAGTCAGGAGGCTAGGTTAGCCCAGGGGTCAGTCAGTTAGCGAATCGAGAATTTCGTCCAAACCTTCAAGATCTGGAAGGTATGGAGCTAGAGCTGGCAAATCATCCAAAGCGTTTAAGCCTAAACGCTCCAGAAAATAGCTTGTAGTTTTATACAAAATCGCACCCGTTTCGTGCTCTAGGCCTGATTCCTCGACCAAGCCGCGGGTAACCAAAGTCTTCATAACCGCTTCAACGTTCACACCGCGGATCGCTGAAACGCGAGCCCTGGAAACTGGCTGGCGATATGCGATGACAGCAAGGGTTTCAAGCGCCGCCTGGGTTAGACGTGATTGCTGGCCATCTAGGACGAATTTTTCAACGACGGCTGAATAGTTGGGATTGCTGTAGAAGCGCCATCCCCCATTGATCTTTCGGAGGGAAAAACCTCGATCTTCATAGCTAGTCTCAAGAACGGCTAAAGCAGCCTCTACCACCTCAACGGGCTGCTCGAGAACTTGAGCCAGGACTACCTCGTTAAGCGGCTCATCAACGACCATAAGGATCGCCTCAATGGAACGCTCGACTTCTACATTAGACATTCTCGCCACTTTCTGTCGAATCTTGCATATTCAAGACCACCGGAGTGTCGAACTCATCGGTGATCTCAACCTCACCTTCCAAACTGCCGGTCCAGCTTATTTGAAGCTCTCCCAGGGCAATAACCTGCTCAAAACGCAAGACCCCCTGACGATAGAGGTCAAGTAACGCTAAAAAGCGAGCTACAACCACAAGGGTATTGTCAGCATCCGAAATTAGATGTCTGAAACTTACTGTTTTCCCGGCTCGAAGGGCTTGAATCACGGTCTTTGACTCTTCGGCCACGCTGACCATCGCCGAGTGTAAATGTTCTAGTGCGACAACAGGTGTGGTTTTGGGTGTGAGAACTCGTTCGGCGATTGCGGCAAAACGGGCTGCTCCCACCCCGATCAGCACCTCAGGCAATAGGGCCGAAAGAGCTGGGTCTAGGGCCACGACCCGCGGAAAGGACTTTTCGGCAGCAGTGATGCGCTCGCTAAAGGTTGCCGAAATCTGCTTGAAGGCACGGTACTGAAGCAAGCGCGCAAATAAGAGATCTCGCGCCTCCAACAGAGCCAAATCTTCTTCGTCTTCTACATCCCCACTTGGGAGCAGGCGGGCTGCCTTCAGATCCAAAAGAGTCGCCGCAACGACTAGGAACTCAGTGGCCTGATCTAGCTCCCACCCTTTACCTGAACTCTCTAATTCTCGAATAAATGAGATGAACTCATCAGTTACCGCACTAAGCGCTACCTCGGTGACGTCCATTTTGTGCCTGGAAATGAGCTGCAATAAGAGATCAAAGGGGCCATCGAAATTCGCCAGATGGACAGAGAAAGCACCCGATGCGGGATTAACATCGGTTGACTCCTCTAATGAAATCTCCATTGGCGC
>CAMCYA010000023.1 GCA_945883675.1 Bifidobacterium breve | reverse complement strand
GCTAAGGCACCCTGAATCTCTTCAGGATTGATCTTTAGGTCTGCCATCTGTTTCTCCCTTTATTTGCTTCCGGCTAAAGCGCGTGCGGCCCCAGCCAAACGATTAGAAATTGATCCATCAACGATTTCATCTGCGAACTTCACTGAAACTCCGCCAATCACATGCGGATCGATTTCAATATTAATGCGTACTGGTTGTCCAACTTTGCTTGTTAGTGATTTAGTGAGACGGTCTAGTTGTACCTGAGTGATAGGTGCAGCAATTCGCACCAAAGCAATAACGCGATTGCGGCGTGCGGCAAGTGCCCACTGAGAATCAGCAAAAGCTGACTCAATGCTGCGACCCCTCCATGCATTAACCATCTGTGAAACCAGCTTTACAGTCGAATCAGATGCGCCCTTGAGAATCTCAGCAACTAAAGTTGCCTTTGCATTCCTTGCATCTGATGTCAACGCCTTGCGAAGCTCTGATGAACTAGCAATAGCAGTTGCAGCTGTGAAAATTTCATCTTCCACTCGGTCAAGTTCGCCCGCAATATTGGCAGCTGATGCTTCTGCTTCTATTGCTAGCTGTTCTACGACTAGTACAAGATCCTTTGGTGAAGACCAGCGAAGGCCGGATAGTTCAATCACTAAACCAAGTGCCAGTGCACCGATCTTTTTTCCAAGTAATTCAGAGATAAATGCTGCCCTTGCCTTTTCATCGCGAGATGGATCGGTGAGAGCGCGACGTACTGAAATATTTGTGCTGAGTACATCTGCAACAAAGAAAAGCTCAGAGCTCAAAGCAGATGCGGTTTTTGCATCTGCACCTTTGACGGCAGCGTCAAGTACTGCACGTGAAGCCACAAGTGACTTACGGCTGCTGCCTCCGAAGTGAGCTCTCATGCTTATTTACTCTTCTCTAGATCTTCTAAAAAGCGGTCAACGATTCGTGATTGACGAGCTTGATCATCCAAAGCTTCTCCAACAATTTTTGAAGCAAGTTCAACTGCAAGTGCACCAACTTCATTGCGAAGTGATGTAACAGCTTGTTGACGTTCTGCTTCGATTGAAGCTTGAGCAGTTGCTGTGATGCGAGCTGCCTCTTCTTGTGCCTTGGCACGAAGATCTTCGATGATTGCTGCACCCTGAACACGAGCTTCTTCGCGAAGCGTCTGTGCCTCTGACTGTGCCTTGGATAGTTGCTCGTTGTACTTTGTCAGCGCGCGTTGTGCTTCAACTTGCGCCTTTTCTGCACGCTCGATGCCACCCTGAATTGCTTCAGTACGCGCGGTGAATGCCTTTTCAAACATTGGCACAACAAACTTGCGAAGTACAAGGAATAGAAGGGTGAACGCAACGGTTCCCACGATCAATTCAGCTGTGTGCGGAATTAAAGGGTTGACCTTTCCTTCTGCAGCTAAGTTAACAAATTGCATCAGTTGTCCTTAAATAAATTCTTCTAATTAGAGAACGAATGCGAGTACGAGACCGAAGAGTGCAAGAGCTTCAGCAAGCGCAAAACCTAAGAATGCGATTGGCTGTAGAACGCTACGTGCTTCTGGCTGACGTGCAACGCCGTTGATGTAAGCGGCGAAGATAAGTCCAGTTGCAATACCAGGACCGATTGCTGCGAGGCCAAAACCAACAAGGTTGAGTGTGCCTTCCATTTATTTCTCCTTATTTCCTATTAGTGCTCGTCGGCAAGGGCGCCGGCGATGTATAAAGCTGCAAGCAGAGTAAAGATATACGCCTGCAAGCATTGGACCATGAATTCAAAGAAGGTCAGCACAATACCGATTGCGAAGGCAAATGGGCTGATCAACTTCAAACCAATTACACCTTGAAGTAGATGTTCTCCACCCAAGATAAAGACGAGCAACAGCAAGTGGCCCGCAAACATATTTGCAAAAAGACGAAGTGAAAGCGTGAGGGGACGAACAACAAAGAATGTAAGGATTTCAAGTGGTGTAATCAAAATGTATGCAGCTTTTGGAACCCCAGGCATAAACAAGATTTCTTTAAAGTACTTAAATGCACCTTGCTTGCGAATGCCTACGTAGTGGAAAACCAAATATGCAGATAGGGCTAAGACGTATGGAAAAGAAACTCGCGACATGGGTGGGAATTGCAACATTGGAATAATTCCGAACCAATTGTTTACCAAAATAAAAGTAAACAAAGTAAATAGATATGGCACGAAACGCATGAATTCGTGACCGATAACCTCTTTTGCCAAATTTTCACGCACAAATGAATAAACAGATTCACCTGCAAATTGGAACTTGCTTGGAACGATCGCTGCTTTGCGTGAAGAGAGAATAAAGAATGTTGAAATCAAAATTACCGAAAGAAAAACTAAAAAAATTGGCTTAGTTGTGTAGACGTTGTCGCCAAAAATTGGAGGAAGATTAAAGTCTTTGGTGCTTGGTGGGACGAATCCTTCACCTTCAGCAGAACGCTCTAGAACGCGCACGCAAACTCCTCAAAAGTTGATCTAACAGGAAGACGGGGCAACCTTATGGGAGAGGGGTTATTTATGAGAAATCGGCGCGAGGGTGCAAACCTGTGAGGTTTGGCGCTCTGACCAGTTATTCACGGCCGAAACGGAGCCAGACTAGGTAGATGGAACTGCTGATTCCCACGAGCATGCCGATCAGAGTGAAAATACCCCTGTCTAGCCACTTGTCTAGCCCGTAGCCAACTCCACCCCAGAAGACCAGGCCAGATAACAGGTATCCAAAGATGGACCACATTGCATTCTCATCGCGATTTGCCATGGTGACTCCTTCTAAACGTCTCTGGGCTTGTCTGTTGTAGGCAAGGGTAAATGTAGACGCAATTTCATGTAACTAGCAATTTCCCCCCATAGCCAGGCGATAGTAAGAGCAACTGCAGTAATTCCAAAGGCTGTCCTACTAACTGTGGCCCGATCTGTGTACTTAGAAATGGCCCACAACAAAGCTCCTAGAGCAAAGAGTTTTGCAAAATATGAAAAAAGCGCCATCGCCATCGTTGAAATTGGATCCAAATTTCGAGTCATACGTGAGACGGCAATGTGAATAACGAAGAAAATAATGACTACAAATTGTGCAAGCAGCGCGCCCAAAAATCCGCTCTTGCCCTGAACCACCGCAGATGTTGCAATTGCAATAAGGCTTACTGCAAGCGTTGGTATAAATGCACCGCGCAATAGCTTTGACTCATTACTTGGCTCGTTCAAGCCGCAACCTTCTTTTCATATTTCATAACAATTGCACTTGATAGAGATAAAACTAATGCAGTTAAAGCAGCTACCCACCATGGTGCAAATGCCAAGACGGTAACAGGAAATGCAATCGTTGCAGTCCATAAATATAGGATCAATGCTGTTTTGTTGGTTGAATTACCAGCACTGAGTAATCGATGATGTAGATGCTCATTATCTGGAGCAAAAGGTGACCTACCCGCTTTAACTCTTCGGGCTACTGCAAGAAGTAAATCAAGAAATGGAATTGCAAGAACTGCAAATGGCAGTAGTAACGGTAGAAGAGTTGGACCCAGTGATTCGGCGGAAATCGCATTGGGATCAACTTGACCAGTTAAAGTAATTGCAGCCGCTGAAAGTAAAAGTCCCAAGAACATGGAGCCGCTATCTCCCATAAAGATTTTGGCTGGACTTAAATTATGAGGTAAAAATCCTAAGCAGATTCCTACAAGTACTGCAGTAGTAAGGGATGGAACACCTGCACGACTAAAGCCATAATCGACAGCCAATAGATATGCAAAGGCAAAAAAGGCAATGCCAGAAATTGCAACAATCCCTGCAGCTAAACCATCCATTCCATCAATAAAGTTGACTGCGTTAATAACTACCAAAACAATAAGCACAGTTAAAAGCTGGCCGATGCTTGGAGGTAGAGAGATAACTCCATTAATTGGAAGCCATAAAATCTGGATTCCATAGACCAGCAAAATTCCAGCAACAAATACTTGACCGGCAAGTTTTGTCAGAGCATCGAGTTGAAAACGGTCATCTGCCATGCCGAGAAGAACTATGGCTGTTGAGGCAAGAAAGATTCCCCATGCTTCCTGGCCAAAGGATTTTCCAACAAGTGGAAGATGGTTGACAATTAAAAATGTTAAAGACATCGCTATCCACATCGCTACCCCACCCCATCGGGCAGTTGGAACGCTGTGTATATCTCGATCTCGAATTGTTGCAATAGCGCCAAAACGAAGAGCTTGTTTTCTAACAAAAGGCGTAATCAAGTAACAGAGCGCAGCTGAAATCAGAAGCGTAATTAAGTACTCGCGCATTAAATTGCTTTAAGCCTGATAGATAGGAAAGCGAGCGGTTAGTGCATGGACTTCTGTTTTGATCCCAGCGTGAGTTTTAGGATCATCGGTTTTGATAGCCCGGGAAATCAGAGATGCAATTTGTTTCATCTCTTCAACTCCCATTCCTTGGGTAGTTGTGGCAGGTGAACCAACGCGAATACCGCTTGTGATGCCTGGCTTTTCTGGATCATATGGAATGGAATTTTTATTCATAACTATTCCAGCTGCGCCGCATCGTTCATCTGCAACTTTGCCATTTACTCCAGTGCTTCGGATATCCATCAGCGCTAAATGAGTTTGTGTTCCACCAGATACAGCGCGCATTCCTTCACTTTCAAGGCCTGCGGCTAAGGCTTTAGCATTAATGATTACATCTTTTGCATACTTTTGATAGGCCGGGGTTGCGCACTCGGCCAATGCAACTGCTTTGCCAGCAACTGCAGACATAATTGGTCCGCCCTGCATACCTGGGAACACCGCTTTATCAATAGCTGCTGCATGCTTTTCTTTTGCCAAAATCATTCCACCACGAGGGCCACGTAAAACTTTGTGAGTTGTAAAAGTTACAACATCTGCAAATGGAACAGGCGATGGAATCGCTTTTCCAGCAACAAGGCCAATAAAGTGAGCCGCATCTACCCACATAATTGCCCCAACTTCATCACAGATTTCACGGACTTTTGCGAAATCAACAAGTGATGGATAGGCAGTTGCTCCCGAACAGATCATTTTCGGCTGTGTTTTTATAGCTTGATCTCGAAGTTCGTCATAATCAATTAACTCATTATCTTTTCGAACGCCATATGATTCGACGTTAAACCACTTGCCAGAAAAGTTAACTGGTGAACCGTGAGTTAAGTGCCCACCGTGAGCAAGTGACATTGCTAGAACTGTGTCTCCCGGCTTTGTAAATGCTTGATAGACGGCGATATTTGCTGATGCACCAGAGTGGGGCTGTACATTTGCATGTTCGGCTCCGAATAAAGATTTTGCACGATCAATGGCAAGGTATTCGGCCTTATCAACTTCTTCGCATCCACCGTAGTAGCGCTTACCTGGATAACCTTCGGCATATTTATTAGACAAAGTTGATCCGAGTGTTGCTAACACCGCACGGGAGGTGAAATTCTCTGATGCAATCAATTGAAGATTTGTTTGCTGACGCTTGAGTTCAGAGAGAAGGACGGCAGCGATTTCAGGATCTTGTGATGTTAAAAGATTAAAATCAGGGCCATAGAAGGTTTCAGACATGGACAAACCCTACAACGCTGAGCCCAACCATGCTTGTTGCCACCAGATTTAACCTAAATTTGGAACAATCTTTTTGATTTCAGCACGTGAAATTGCACCTTCTCGAAGCAATCGAACACCAGATTCATCAGCCTCCACGATTGTGGACTGTGCAGATTTGCGTAGCTTTCCATTGTTGAATTTAATTGCTAAATCTGTATCCATAACAAGAACTTCATCCAAAGTTAGTGGTGGCTGTAAACCTTTTCTTGCAGCACTTGCAATTGCAAGTGGACCAGTGTGGGCGGTTAAAGCTTTTGCAAAAGTTGCTCGTGGAACGCGCACGCTGACTCGGTCAAGCTGATTGGCATCACCTAAATCCCAACTAAGACCTTCATAGGGACGCAGATTTAATGAAAGCATTCCTGGCCAAAACTTTCTCATTAAAGCTTTTATCTCTGGCGTAATCTCACGGATAATTCCATTAGTTGTTTTGGCTGAGCCAACAATAACTTGAGCTGCTGTAAAAATTGAGTCACCGCGAAGTACGTGCATTGCGCGAACGGTGTCCGCTCGAAATGCATCACAGGCAAAGGCATAACTATTTTCCATTGGAATAGCGATTATGTAGCCATCTGCAATTGCCTTGGCAGCTTTGCTGACATGGCGTGCAAGTTCACCTTTTTTCAAATCAACTGTTTTAGCCATAGTTACCTCCTAACAGCACTCGACCAACGAGGTCGGCCCACTAGGTCATCATGGCTTGCAACTTCAAAAAAATCCACACTCAATAGCTTGGCGATTTCATTGGCTTGTTCTTCACCGTGTTCAATGACAAGTACTCCTAGAGGTTTTAGAAGGCGCGCTGCCGCATTGATAAAAATTTGTGGGATTTCTAATCCAGTCGGACCACCAAATAATGCAATATGTGGCTCAAAGGCTTCAACATCTCGTGGAAGTCTTTCTCCTTCTCGTATGTATGGAGGATTTGCAATTACAACATCACATTTGATTCCATCTAAAACATCTTGCACATCGCCTTCAACAACACGTACGTTTTCTGCAATATGTGAAACATTCTTCTTTAACCACACAAGGGCCTCTGGACTTTTCTCGACAGCGATAACGCGTGAATCAAGCGCCTCTGTTGCAATTGCAAGAGATAGCGCCCCAGAGCCTGCGCCAAGATCAACAATGCTAACTGGCTGAGGTAAGTTTTTAATGTGTAGCAAAACAGCATCAATTAAAAGCTCTGACTCTGGACGCGGAACTAAAACACCCGGGCCAACTTGAATTTCTAAATGTCTAAAACCTGCAATGCCAGTCAAATACTGCAATGGTTCAAAGTTAAGGCGGCGATCAAGTAAGTCAAAAAACTGTTCCTCAATGATGTTTTGATCTGAGATTCCAAGCAACGTTGCTTCTAGGACAACTGGATTGTGAAGATCCATCCGTGTTAAACCTAATACATGTGCAAGTAGATACTCTGCATCTATCTCAGAAATATTGGACTCATTTAACTGCGATTTTGCAGCCCTCAAGATTGCCTTAATCTCCATGATTAGTTGGCGTTTGCTAAGCGCGCAGCCTTATCTGCATCAAGCAACGTTTGAATCATGTCATCTAAATCCCCATTGAGAACTGAATCAAGATTATTCGATTTGTAGTTCACGCGGTGATCACTAATTCGATTTTCTGGAAAGTTATATGTGCGAATTCGCTCTGATCGATCCACAGTGCGTACTTGGCTTTTTCGTTCGGCCGATGCGACTGCATCTGCTTTTTCTTGTGCGTCAGCTAATAATCTGGCACGAAGAATTCGAAGTGCTGACTCTTTGTTTTGTAACTGGCTTTTTTCATTTTGGCACGAAACCACAATCCCAGTTGGAACGTGAGTTAATCGCACGGCTGAGTCAGTTGTATTTACTGATTGTCCCCCTGGACCAGAGGAGCGATAAACATCTACTCGAACATCTTGCATGTTTAACTCAACATCTACCTCTTCGGCTTCAGGCAATATAAGTACCCCAGCGGCAGATGTATGAATTCGCCCTTGGCTTTCAGTCTCGGGCACGCGCTGAACGCGGTGCACTCCGCCCTCAAATTTTAACCGAGCATAAGGAGATTCACCTGGCGCCGCTGTTCCTTTAGATTTAACGGCAACGGAAATATCTTTGTAACCACCCATTTCACTTTCAGTTGCATCAATAATTTCTACTTTCCAATTTCTTTTTTCTGCATATCTCATATACATCCGAAGTAGATCACCAGCAAACAATGCTGATTCATCGCCACCTGCTCCGGCTTTAACTTCTAAAATAACATCACGGTCATCATTGGGATCTCGTGGCAAGAGGAGTTCCTCTAGTTTTTCTGCAGCATCATCACGTGCAGCTTCTAATGCAGGAATTTCAGTGGCAAATTCAGGATCAACTGCAGCAAGTTCTGCGCCAGCAACTAAATCTTCCTCTGCAGATTTCCATGCTTTAAAACCTGCAACGACAGGGCCTAACTGCGCATAACGTCGACCCAGTTTGCGTGCATTAGCTTGATCTTCGTGAATTGAAGGGTCGGCCATCTTTGCTTCAAGTTCGGCGTACTCACGAACCATTTCGTGTGCTGATGCAAATCGATCATTGCTCATGTGAGGACTCCTTTCATTCGACTTGTTTAAGCAAATAATTGTTTAAAAAATAAAGAAACCGCGACCACAGCTGTTAAGGCTGCGATGCGGTTTCTTTAGAAAGCTAGTTTGAGGTTTTTTTGCCGAAGCGCTCTTCGAACTTGGCCACGCGACCACCGGTATCAAGAATGCGCTTCTTACCTGTGTAGAACGGGTGGCATACAGAACAAACTTCAACATAAATAGAACCTGTAGTAACTGTTGAGCGAGTTACAAATTTTTCGCCGCAACCACAGGTTACTTGAGTCTCTACGTACTCTGGATGAATCTCTGACTTCATAGTTTTTCCCTCATTCATGTTTGGGTCCTTTAAATCTGGCCTTAACGATCAGATGTTCAGGTGAACCAAACGGTTGTTTAACAGGTGCTTAGGGTAGGTGATAAGCCTGGTTTTTGTGAAATTGACGCTTACTTTGAATCGTCAGGCCCAGAAGTTGTCTTCTGGATCTGCATCAAAAATTCAACGTTGGACTTGGTGCCCTTCATCTTTTCAAGGAGAAGTTCAAGTGCAGCCTGTGGTTCAAGTGCGTGCAGTACACGACGAAGTTTCCAAACAATGTTGAGCTCTTCTGATCCCATAAGAATTTCTTCTTTACGAGTTCCGGATGCAACAACGTTTACGGCTGGGAAGATTCTCTTATCTGCCATACGGCGATCAAGAATCAACTCCATGTTTCCTGTTCCCTTAAACTCTTCGAAGATAACTTCATCCATGCGTGAACCTGTATCAACAAGTGCTGTTGCAAGAATTGTTAGTGAGCCACCATCTTCAATGTTACGAGCGGCACCAAAGAACTTCTTAGGTGGGTAGAGAGCTGCTGAATCAACACCACCAGAGAGAATTCGACCTGATGCAGGAGCGGCAATGTTGTAAGCACGTCCTAAACGAGTAATTGAGTCAAGAAGTACAACTACATCGTGACCAAGTTCTACAAGTCGCTTTGCGCGCTCAATTGCAAGCTCTGCAATTGTTGTGTGGTCATCGGCTGGACGATCAAAAGTTGAAGCGATAACTTCACCCTTAACCGAGCGCTGCATGTCTGTAACTTCTTCAGGGCGCTCATCAACTAGAACAACCATTAAGTGACACTCTGGATTATTCGTTGTAATTGCATTAGCAATGGACTGTAGGACCATTGTCTTTCCAGCTTTTGGTGGAGAAACAATTAGTCCGCGCTGTCCTTTACCAATTGGCGCAATCAAATCAATAACGCGAGTAGTAAGAATATTTGGTTCTGTTTCAAGACGTAGGCGCTCTTGTGGATACAAAGGAGTAAGTTTTCCAAATTCAACACGGTTGCGTGCTTCCTCAGGGGAAACTCCATTTACTGTTTCAAGAGTAATGAGTGCATTGAATTTCTCTTTGCGCTCACCTTCTCGAGGTTGACGAACTTGTCCTGTAACTACATCGCCTTTGCGAAGTCCATTCTTTCGAACCTGCTGCAATGAAACATAAACATCGTTTGGTCCTGGCAAATATCCACCGGTTCGGATAAACGCATAACTTTCGAGAATATCTAGTAGACCGCCAACAGGAACAAGAACATCATCCTCACTTAATACTGGTTCGCGTTCTTCTCGCGGTCCACGATCACGGTTGCGGTCACGGTTGCGATTGCGGCCTTGGCGATCATTACGATCGAATCGATCACGGCCTCCTCGATCATTATTTGATGATGGAGCAGAGTCTTCTTCATCCTCATCAGAATCTTGGGAATTACCTTTTGGCTTTGAATCTTTTTTACGGTTATTTCGTGCCTCACGACGGGCCTCACGTTCGGCCTTGGCATCTTCGCGGTTTTTTGCCTGTAATCCCGCAATTGCATCTACTAACGTGTCCTTTTTCATTTTTGCTGCGCCTTCAACACCTAACTGTGTTGCGACCGTCTTCAACTTAGGAAGGGTCATTGCTGCAAGCTCTGGACTGTTTGAGCGTACTGGTTCTATCTCTGTTGTCATCATTTTCTTTTCGCTATTGGCTTCGGTTTTTTATCTAATCAAAAGAGCCGATTGGTTTGTACCGACTGGATTTCAACCGACTAGATTAAAAACTGCGTAAGCCGTGGATTTTTTGCTGTGATTACCTGATGTGTTACTGGCTACTAGATGAGCCGTTCAGATGAGTAAAGGTTAGCAGTGCGAAGCCGTAATTCGCAAAATTAAGCAGAAATTGCAGCTACGCCTGTGCGAGAAATTCCTAATGTACGCATAGTGAAGCGCTCCCCCGCTGCTCTTTCTAGTTCTGCGGCTTCATCATCTGCCCCTGTGCGAAGCACCAAGACTGATGGGCCAGCACCTGAGATAAAGGCTGCAACCCCTGCGCTTCGAAGTTTTGTCATTAGGGCAAATGAATGAGGCATGGCATCTTGGCGATAACTTTGATGCAAATAATCCTCGGTTGCACCTAAAAGTAGATCTGGTCGACCCTGAAGTGCTTGGACCAATACAGCTGTATTTGATGAATTCCGGACTGCATCAATATGGGGAATGCTCTCTGGCAACATTTTCCGAGCTTTCGATGTTGAAAACTCTGTAGCTGGGACAAAGGCCAGTGCGCTAATTCTTGGATCAACTTCAATGTTTAGTGACTGTGCAATTACTGAACCACGCTGATTTTCTTGCCAGGCAATGTTTGCATTTCCAAAAATTGCAGCTGAAACGTTATCCGGGTGGCCTTCCATTTCATTGGCAATATTTAGCATCGCTTCTAGTGACATTTTTTCTTGACCACCAAGTACTAAAGAGCGAGCCAAAAAGAGTCCACCGACAATTGCTGCAGCAGATGAACCAAGTCCGCGTCCATGTGGAATCACATTGAGTTGGCGAAGTGCAATTCCACGGGGACGTCCTCCCAGAAAATCAAAACCTTTATACATTGCTTTAATAACTAAATTCTTATCAGTAGTTGGAACACTTTCTGCACCTTCACCAGTGACATCAACATCAAAGCCTGGCTCATCCATAACTTGTGCGATGTATCGATCATAAATATTCAGCGCTAATCCAAGGCAATCAAAGCCAGGACCTAAGTTGGCACTTGATGCAGGAACCTGAACTTGAATTGGTTGTGCTTTAAATGTCGGTTTCATTTTATGCAAGACCTAATGCTTTTGCAGCAACTTTTGCATTAACTGGAACCACTACAGGCTTTTTTGCAGAATCAAGGGCATAAGGAATGTCTTTAAGTCCATGGCCTGTCACAGTGATCACAATAGTTTTATCTTGAGGCAACTTTCCTGCTTTTTTGTACTTTAAAAGCCCAGCAAGTCCGGCCGCAGAAGATGGCTCAACGAAAATTCCCTCTTTAGCTGCAATGAGACGATATGCCGAAAGGATTTCTCGGTCAGTAACAGCATCGATTACGCCGCCAGATAAATCGCGAGCTTCAACGGCTTGTTGCCATGATGCAGGGTTTCCAATTCGAATTGCTGTAGCAATTGTTTCGGGGTTCTTTACAATCTTTCCCTTAACTATTGGCGCTGCCCCAGCTGCTTGAAAGCCATACATCATTGGCAGCTTCTTAGAGATATTGTCTTTGTAATACTCGTTGTAGCCTTTCCAATATGCAGTGATATTTCCTGCATTTCCAACAGGTAATGCGTGAATATCTGGGGCATTACCCAAAAGATCCACGACCTCAAAACTTGCAGTTTTTTGTCCTTCGATTCGATATGGATTTACAGAGTTAACTAGGGCAACTGGATAGTTCTCAGAGAGCTCTTTTGCAAGAGTGAGACAGTCATCAAAGTTGCCGTTAACCTGCAAAATAGTGGAGTCATGAATAACTGCCTGGGCCAACTTGCCCATTGCAATCTTTCCCTTTGGAATCAAAACAGCCGGGCGCATCCCGGCTTTAACTGCATATGCAGCAGCTGAGGCTGAAGTATTTCCAGTTGATGCACATATAACAGCTTTTGCGCCATCTTCTGCCGCCTTTGAAATCGCCATTGTCATTCCACGATCTTTGAATGAACCTGTCGGATTTAAACCTTCATACTTAATCCAAACATCATTGCCTAAAATCTCTGACAAGTTGCAAGCATAAATAAGTGGTGTCCCACCCTCGCGCAGGGAGACAACCGGAGTCTTTGCACTAACTGGAAGTCTGTGTCGATACTCTTCAATTACACCACGCCATTGATGTGCACCCTCTTTTTTAAAGATACCCATTAGGCGTGTGCTCCTTCAACACGAATAACACTTTCGACTTTACGCACAATCTCTAACTTTCGTAACCTATCAACACAAGCATCTAATGCATCCTCTGATGCTGCGTGTGTAACAACAATAAGTTCTGCATCTTCGCCAAGACCAGCTTGTCGAACAGTTTGGATTGATACATTTTCAGAAGAAAAAGTGGAAGCGATAGAAGCTAATACACCTGACTTGTCTGCAACATGGAGTCGAACAAAAAACTGTGACTTCACTGCACCAATTGGAGCAATATCTAAATCTGCATAATCAGATTCACCGTATCCCACTGTTGAATAAGCAGCATGTCGTGTTACTGCAACTAAATCACCCAAAATTGCTGACGCAGTTGGAGCACCACCTGCACCTCGACCGTAAAACATCAACTGACCGGCAGATTCAGATTCAACGTACACAGCGTTGAATGCGTTGCGAACCGATGCTAACGGATGAGATAAAGGCAAAATTACTGGATGAACGCGGACTGATATTTCATCTTTAACTGTTAACTCTGCAATCGCAAGCAACTTAATCACGCTATTCATGGATTTTGCTGCAACAACATCTTCACTAGAAATATTTGAGATACCTTCTGTGTAGACCTCATCAATAGTGACAGTGCTGTGAAATGCAAGACTTGCAAGCAGGGCAGCTTTGGCCGCGGCATCATGGCCCTCGATATCTGCTGTTGGATCACTCTCTGCATAACCCAAACTCTGTGCCTCTTTAAGAACATCTGCAAAAGGGCGACCTTCTTCATGCATCTTTGTCAAAATGTAATTAGTGGTCCCATTTACGATTCCCATAACACGAGTGATCTGATCACCGGCAAGGGATTTGCGCATCGAACGAATAATTGGAATCGCACCAGCAACAGCTGCTTCGTAATACAGATCTACTTTGGCTGCATCGGCAGCATTAAAGAGTTCGTGTCCGTGAGTTGCTAGGAGTGCTTTATTTGCGGTGATGACAGATTTTTTATTCTTTATCGCTTCCAAAATCAGAGTACGTGCAGGTTCGATACCACCCATAACTTCAATAACAATATTGATAGCAGGATCATTAACAATTGAAGCAAGATCAGTAGTTATCAAAGATGCATCTACTCCAGGGCGTGCACCTGCTGATCGAACTCCAACTTTGCTCAATACAAGATGAGCACCAGAGCGCTCTGAAAGTTCCTGCTGATCATCTTGAAGCAGGCGAGCGACTTGGCTGCCAACAACACCGCAGCCAAGCATTCCAATTGAGATTGTTTTAACGCCCGAATTCATGGGCCTATTCTTTCACAGATGGGTAGGACGGCGTTAAATATCTAGGCCAAGTAAGTCAGCCTCAGTTTCTCGGCGGACAATTACACGTGCTTTTCCATCTTTTACAGCAATTACGGGCGGCCTTGGAACATGGTTGTAATTGTTTGCCAGACTTCGACCATATGCACCAGTTGCTGGAACTGCCAATAAATCACCAGGAACGATGTCACTAGGTAAATCAATCTCTCGAATAAGAATATCCCCAGTCTCACAATGCTTACCAACTAAACGAGATGAAATCTTCGGCGCTGTGCTTGTTCGATTAGCCAAAACAGTTGTGTATTTAGCGCCATAGAGTGATGGACGAATATTGTCACTCATTCCGCCATCGATAGAGATGTAATTTCTATGCAAACCATCTTCAAGAGTTACATCCTTAACGGTGCCTACTTCATAGAGCGTAAACATTGATGGTCCGACTATTGATCGCCCTGGTTCAATTGAAATCTTAGGGATAGCTAACTTGTTGGCTTCGCAGTTTTTCTTAACCGCAGATGCAAGTGCATGCAAAGCCTGTGAAGGGTCTACGGTTTTATCACCAGGCAGATATGCAATTGCATATCCCCCGCCAAGGTCAAGCTCTGGAAGTTCTGATTTGAACTCGTCACGATATTTTGCAAGAAGATTGATCAAGCGCTCTGCAGCAAGTTGGAATGTTTCATAGCCAAAAACTTGTGAGCCAATGTGTGCATGAAAACCACGAAGTTCTATGTTGGAATGATTACGCACCTCCTTTATTGCAGCCCATGCTGCACCACTTGCAATCGAAAATCCAAACTTCACATCTTCATGTGCTGTTGCAATGGATTGATGAGTATGTGTATCAATTCCTGGGGTAATTCTAAGCAAGACTTTCTGAGTTGTGCCATTTTTTTGGGCGACGGTAGCAACGCGCTCAATTTCATACAGTGAGTCCAAAACGATGACGCCGACTCCTGCATCGACAGCTCTTTGAATTTCAGAGAGAGATTTATTGTTGCCGTGGAGTTCGATTTTTGCAGGATCTATTCCTGCTGCAAGTGCAACTGCCAGTTCTCCACCAGTGCATACATCAATTCCGATTCCACAATCCTTGATCCAACGGGCAACCTCAGTGCAGATAAATGCCTTTGCTGCGTAATAAACCGTTCCTGCATTAGATTCAAATGCATTCGAAAGTGCGGTGTTCCAATCTAAAGCTCGGTTACGAAAATCTGATTCATCAATAAAAAATGCAGGAGTGCCAAACTCTTTTGCTAGATCCTTTGCTGAGATTCCAGAGATAGATAGTTGCTCTCCAGTTTTAACCGAGGATGACCACATTATTTACATCCTCTCCGGTGCACTGACGCCTAAAAGATCTAATCCGTTTTTAAGTACTTGCTTGGTAGCAGTACACAGTAATAGTCGAGCAGTGTGTATCGCAGTTAATTCTTCTTCTCCCATTGGAAGTACTCGGCAATCATTGTAAAAACCGTGATAGGTGCCAGCTAATTCTTCTAAATACCGAGCGACTCGATGGGGCTCACGCAGCTCGGCTGCCGATTCGATTACTCGTGGATATTCAGCAAGAGCGCCCAACAACTCATTCTCTCGATCGTGTGTTAGCTGAGTTGGATCAAAATCTTTTAACTCCATCGCAGCGCCAAGTTCAGCTGCATTACGAAGTACTGCCGCAATTCGTGCGTGTGCATATTGAACGTAGTAGACAGGATTTTCATTTGTATTTCTCTTCAAAATATCAATATCCATCACCATGGGCGTATCTACTGGATATCTAATCAAGGTGTATCGCGCTGCATCAACCCCAACTTTTTCTACTAGCTCTTCTAAAGTAATTATTGTTCCAGCACGTTTTGAGAGTTTTACTTCTTGACCACCCTCCATAATCTTTACCAGCTGTCCGATTAATACATCAATGTTGTAGTCAGGATTATCACCTGCACATGCAGCAGTTGCACGTAGACGATTGATATAACCGTGATGATCTGCTCCAAGCATGTAAATACAGATATCAAATCCGCGTTCGCGCTTATTAATGTAATAAGCAGTATCTGAAGCAAAATACGTTAGTTCACCGTTTGCTTTAGTGATTACACGATCTTTGTCATCCCCAAAATCTGTAGTTCGAAGCCAGGTTGCTCCTTCGCTTTCAAATACATGACCTTGCTTACGAAGTTTTTGTACACCGTGTTCTACAGCGCCCTGATCGTGCAAAGAACGCTCAGAAAACCAGACATCAAAGTGTGTATTGAAAGTATCGAGCACTCTTTGCTGATCCTTAAGTTGAACTTTGTATGCAGCCTCACGAAAAGCTTGAGTTCTTTCCTGGGGTGCTAGCTCTTTTATTCCAGGGTTATCTTTTATAACCTCTACTGCCAAATCTTTTATGTAATCACCTTGATAACCATTTTCAGGTACAGATTGACCCAATGCAACTGCCTCTACAGATTGACCAAATAAATCCATCTGATTTCCGCGATCATTAATATAAAACTCTCTGGTTACCTGTGCGCCCGCAGCAGTTAGAACTCGTCCAAGTGAATCGCCGACCGCTGCCCATCGCGTATGGCCAAGGTGTAGAGGCCCGGTTGGGTTTGCGCTAATGAACTCAAGATTAACTTTTACGCCAGATAACGAATTACTTTTTCCAAAAATATCCTTTGCCGCAACAATGGTTTCTACCAACTGAGCTTGACTTGCACGGTTGAGTGTTAAGTTAATAAATCCAGGTCCAGCAATTTCGACTTTACTAATATCTTCAAGACCAGTTAACTGATCAGCAATTACCTGCGCGACTTCTCGTGGGTTTTTTCCCATTGGTTTCGCAATTTGAAGGGCGATCGAAGTTGCATAGTCACCATGTGATCTGTCTTTAGGGCGCTCCAATTTAATTGAATCAGGAACGGCCCCCGATAAAGATTTGGCTTGGATTCCCCGAGAAATTGCCTCCTTAATGATCTCCTCGAGCTGCTCGATTTGTGAAGGCATGCTCATAGATTAGCGCGAGCATTCGTTTTATTAAGTCTCGTTTTGGCAACACGCACAACTTGCCTCTAATCTTGACCCCTATCCATACTGGTGCCAAAACACGTTGTTATGGGTTTGCGGGAGTGGTGAAATGGCAGACACGCAGGTCTTAGGAACCTGTGTCTTCGGACGTGCGGGTTCAAGTCCCGCCTCCCGCACACAATTACTTCTTTTCGATTTACTCCTTCGTAGAGATATGAAAAAGTAGGAAGTATCTGCGCAGTAAAACGGAATGTTGTTGAGAAAGTAGAACAAAACATGGCAAAGAAATCACCAGCCAAAATTAAGAAACTGGCGGCAGAGGCTAAGCGCAATGCGGCTACTAAACGCGAATTGAAGAGAGCACCAACAGAAGAAGTTAGTGCAAGCAATTCTGTTGAATTAGATCGTTATGAATCCCTTGATGCAGCTTGGCGCCAGATTGGACTTGGTGCTCCTGCTAGACGAGCACTCGTTGACGAAGGCTTATTTGAATTAAGTGATCTTCGAAAGATGTCTCTTGCGGCATTAAAGGAGCTCCATGGAATGGGTCCAAACGCAGTTCGAATTCTTATCGCGGAAATGAAAAAGGTGGATCTGGCCTTCAGGAAATAGTTTTTACATTTGCTGCCGCAGGCCAGGTGCAAATAAGTTGCAAGTTCTGTGAGGGTTTAGACAAAATTTGGCTCGAATGACAATTTCTCTTCAATTTTTTATTTGTGAGATTTGGGCTATGCTTTTCCTGTTCACGAGTCCTACGTTTTAGCC
>CAMCYA010000022.1 GCA_945883675.1 Bifidobacterium breve | reverse complement strand
GTTCCAGAGACAAAGATTTCATTTGAGTACTCTCCAGAGTCCTACACAGGCACAGAGCTCGAGTTTGCTGTCGAAGTCTGTAACGCAGTAAACCGAGTCTGGAAGCCAACTAAAGAGTGGAAGACAATTATGAATCTTCCAGCAACTGTTGAGCTAACTACTCCTAATGTATATGCAGATTCAATTGAATGGATGTGCCGCAATCTTGAAAACCGTGAAAATGTCATCGTCTCTCTTCATCCACACAATGATCGTGGCACAGGAGTTGCTGCCGCAGAGCTAGGTTTTCTTGCAGGAGCAGATCGAATTGAAGGAACTCTTTTTGGTAATGGTGAGCGAACAGGAAACGTATGTCTTGTAACTCTTGGCATGAATTTAGTTTCACATGGAATCGATCCACATATTGATTTTTCAAACATCGATGAGATTCGACGCACTGTTGAGTATGCAAACCAACTTCGAGTGCCAGAGCGTCATCCCTATGGCGGAGATCTTGTCTTTACTGCTTTTTCTGGATCACACCAAGATGCAATTAAAAAAGGATTCGATCATCTAGAACGCGATGCAAAGGCTGCAGGCAAAGAAGTTCGAGACTTCACTTGGGCTGTTCCGTATTTGCCAATTGATCCATTAGATATTGGCCGAACATATGAAGCAGTCATTCGCGTTAACTCTCAGTCAGGTAAGGGTGGCGTTGCTTATTTGATGAAAAATGAGCATCACTTAGATTTGCCGCGTCGTTTACAGATTGAGTTTTCAAAAGTTGTTCAGGCAAAGACTGACTCTGAAGGTGGAGAAGTTGATGCAAATGATCTTTGGAATATTTTCGAAGATGAATATCTTCCAACGGACTCTGCGCCATGGGGACGTTTTCGCCTTAAGGGCTTGTCTCAAACATCTGTGCTCGGAGAAGATGTTCACTTAACTGCAACGATTACCGATCGTGGCGAAAAACATGAACTCAAAGGCCAAGGCAATGGCCCTATTGCAGCCTTTTGTAATATTTTGCAAAACTACGGCGTAGATGTTCGAGTTCTAGATTATTTCGAGCATGCACTTGCTGCAGGCGGAGATGCATCTGCTGCGGCATACCTAGAGTGTGCAATCGATGGTGATGTTTTCTGGGGAGTCGGAATTGATCCAAACACGACAACGGCCTCACTCAAAGCGGTCGTGTCTGCGATAAATCGCGCAATTCGCTAGATCCACGCACTACCTTTACCCGTATGAGTTTGTATCGGGATGAGGCAATCATTTTGCGCACCCAAAAGCTCGGTGAAGCAGATCGAATTATCACCATGCTTACGCGCGAGCATGGTCGAATTCGTGGCGTAGCAAAAGGTGTGCGGCGCACAAAATCAAAGTTCGGTGCTCGACTAGAACCTGGCAGTCATGTTGATATTCAGCTCTACACCGGAAAAACTTTTGACACAGTCACACAAGTTGAAGCAATTATGAATTATGGAGAAGCGCTAACTTTTGATTATCAGCGCTGGACAGTTGCTTCTGCGATATTAGAAGCGGCTGAAAGATTCACCTCTCAAGAAAATGAACCGGCAGTTCAAGAGTTTCAATTGGTTACAGGTGGTATGAAAGCTTTGGCGGAGAATCGTTATGACCCACTACTTATTCTTGATGCATTTCTATTGCGATCATTAGCTGTGGCTGGGTACGCACCGTCAATGACAATTTGTTCGCGGTGTGAAAAAGAAGGACCACACCGATATTTTTCACTTGTAGGTGGTGGTTCGGTCTGCGCAGAATGCAGACCTTCTGCATGTGCAACCCCGGCACCAGAGACTTTAGATTTAATGGGCGCATTGCTTAGTAGTGATTGGGAAACGGCCTCTTCTAGCGAGCCCCGTTATCGCCGAGAAGCTAGTGGATTAATTGCTGCTTATCTACAATGGCATCTAGAGCGCGGACTGCGTTCACTACCAATGGTGGAGCGCGTATGACAATTAAAATTCCACATCACGTCGCAATCGTTATGGATGGAAATGGTCGCTGGGCTCAGAAAAAAGGCTTACCTCGCACTGCAGGCCATGAAGCAGGAGAAGCTGCATTACTTGATGTTGTAGAAGGTGCAATTGAATTTGGCGTAAAAGAGATTAGCGCTTATGCATTTTCAACAGAGAATTGGCGCAGGTCGCCAGATGAAGTGAAATTTCTAATGGGCTTTAATCGAGATGTAATCCGGCGCCGTCGTGATCAGATGAATGAGATGGGTGTTCGAATTCGATGGGTTGGTCGTCCTAAACGCTTGTGGAGCAGTGTCATAAAAGAGCTTGAAGAGGCAGAAGAGCTCACAAAGAAAAATAAATCCTTAACACTTAATATGTGTGTTAACTATGGTGGCCGGGCCGAGATTGTTGATGCAGCAACTGAGCTTGCTCGTGACGTCAAGCGTGGCAAAGTTAAAGCAGATGCCATCACTGAAAAAACCTTTGCCAAGTACTTAGATTCACCGCAGATGAGTGATGTTGATCTTTTCTTGCGTTCATCGGGGGAGCAGCGCACCAGCAACTTTCTGCCTTGGCAAAGTGCTTACGCGGAGTTTGTATTTATGGATGTGCTGTGGCCAGATGTAACACGTAAAACATTATGGAAAGCGATCGAAGAGTATTCGGCAAGAGATAGAAGATTCGGAAAAGCGTAGCGAATCCGAATTGAAGAGCTAACGGAAAAGCCTAAGCCGCGGGGTGATCAATAGGTGTTGGCGCTGTTAAATGAGCTTGGCACATTGCGCAGCGTGCATTATCCAAAAAGTACATATCAATTTCGTAAGTCTCAGGGCTAAATGAGGCTGTTATTTCCATTAGATGTGAGCCGCATGCAGGACATGCACAGGTGGGAATGCCTCTAAAGTCGCCCATGATTTAACACTTTGAACAGAGGCCAAATATTTCTGCGGTGTGTGCAACCTCGCGGAAACCGAACTCTTCAGCCATGGTTTTTGCCCAATTTTCGATTGCCCCACCTTCGATCTCTACAGTCTGACCACATCCTTTACAAACAAGATGGTGATGGTGACCATCTCCACATAAACGATAGATAGCCTCACCGTCATCTCTGCGAAGTAAATCAACGATCTTGTCATCGACAAGTGATTGCAGGGCGCGATAGACAGTTGTTAAACCAATGCCATCACCTTCGCGGCGCAAGATTTGATGCAGTTCTTGAGCACTCGCAAACCCACCAGTACGTTCAAGTACGGAAATCAATTTGAGATCTGACTTGTTCATGGTTACTTAGATTGTTCACCTTCATGTGAATGTTCATCTTCGTGCTCATCTGCATGTTCATCTTCGTGCTCATCTGCATGTTCATCTTCGTGAACGCCATCTTCCTGATGGATACCAACTTCAGCGCCATGAGAATGCACATCACCGGAATGGAGGTAACTTGAGACTGCCCACATAATCAATACACCTGCAATTGTGGCTGCCATAGTCAATCGCGAAGAGTGATTTGAATGTGCTTCAGGAAGTATGTGAGAAGTTGCAAGATAGATAATGATTCCAGTAAAGGCTGCCAAGTAGAGCGCAATGAAATCATTACTCAATGCAAGTGTGCTTCCAAAGGCGGCACCGCCAACTCTGGCAATCGTATCTACGCCAAGAAGGGCGAAGCTCTTCTTTCCCCAAAGTCCTGATTTAATAAGAAATGAAACAGTATTGAGGCCATCGCTAAAGGCGTGAGCGAGCAAAGCGATAAAGACTACAAAACCCAGATCTGAACTAACTTGAAAGGCAACACCTAATGCCAAGCCGTCTAGAAATACGTGCCCACCCATTGCCACTGCACCTAGTACTCCAGAAAAACTATGGGAGTGTTTGTGATCGTTACCGTAATCAGATTCTGCTGGTTCATGGCTTCCAAAGATTTGCTCATAAAAATGAAGTAATAAAAATCCACCAATGAGTGCAACCGATACTGCAGGTGCGTGGAATATCTCTTGAGTACCTAATTCAAATACTTCTGGAAGTAGGTCAAAGGCGACCAATCCCAAAAGCAATCCGGCAGATAGCCCAAGAACAAGATGGAGTCGATCCTTAGCTCGAAGGGCTAAAGCCCCTCCTGCAAAAGTTGAAAGGGCGGTAATGGCTGCAAGTGCGATGGCTATATTCATGGTGAGAATGTATCACAAATGAAAATGATTATCATTTCCATAATCGGAGCGCTACGCTCAACCCATGCTGGCCATTGCACGATTTGCCGTCGCCCTGGGGGATTCGGCTCATTTTGAGAGCCAATTAGCCGCCTCACTTGAAGCTTTTTCTGCCTGCGCAGGTTTTGTTGATGGAGAGTTCGGTCAAAATCTAGATGACCTAACAATGTGGTCTTTGGTAACGCGTTGGGAAAATGTGGGCTCATACCGCCGAGCATTAAGCAACAACAATGTAAAGATAAATGCCATACCCACTTTAGCTATGGCAATTGATGAGCCTGGTGCATATGAAAGGCCATACTCAGAGTAAAATTCTCCTACGGAAGTAACACACGTTGCTTTTCGCCGACAGCCAGCCGGATGGAGAAAATTGTGGCAACGGACCGTTTAGAAAATATTGTAGGACTCGCAAAGCGTCGTGGATTTGTTTACCCATCATCAGAAATTTATGGTGGTCTTCGTGCTTCATGGGATTACGGCCCACTGGGTGTAGAACTTAAAAACAATGTAAAGCGTCAATGGTGGAAGTCCATGGTTATGGGCCGAGAAGATGTTGTCGGTTTGGACTCCTGTGTAATTTTGGCAAAAGAAGTGTGGGAAGCATCTGGACACGTTGCAACATTTAGTGATCCATTAACAGAGTGCACCGCTTGTAATAAACGTTATCGCGCAGATCATCTTGAAGAAGCCTATGAAGCAAAGCATAAAAAGAAACCAGCATCGTTAGCTGAGGTCAACTGTCCTGCTTGCGGAAACAAAGGTCAGTTCACAACCCCTAAGCAGTTCAGTGGTTTGCTTAAGACTTTTCTTGGACCAGTTGAAGACGAATCTGGCCTTGCTTATTTGCGCCCAGAAACAGCACAGGGAATCTTCATTAACTTTGATCAGGTAATGACGACTTCTCGCAAGAAGCCACCTTTTGGTATCGGCCAAATTGGAAAATCATTCCGCAATGAAATTACTCCAGGAAACTTTATTTTCCGCACACGCGAATTTGAGCAGATGGAGATGGAGTTCTTCGTTGTCCCAGGAAGCGATGAAGAGTGGCATCAATATTGGATCGATACTCGCATGGCCTGGTATGTGGACTTAGGAATTAATCCAGAGCGCTTGCGCATTTATGATCATCCAAAAGAGAAGTTGTCACACTATTCAAAGCGCACTGCAGACATTGAATACAAGTTTGAATTTGCAGGAACTGAATGGGGCGAGCTTGAGGGCATTGCAAACCGTACTGATTTTGATCTAAAGGCCCACTCTGCAGCCTCTGGAAAAGATCTTTCTTACTTTGATCAAGAGAAGGGCGAACGCTGGACACCTTTTGTTATCGAGCCTGCAGCCGGTGTTGATCGTTGCACGCTGACTTTCTTGATGGATGCATTCACAGAAGATGAAGCTCCAAATAGCAAAGGTGAAATGGAAAAGCGTGCGGTTCTAAAACTTGATTACCGTTTGTCTCCAATCAAAGTAGCTGTATTGCCACTTTCTAGAAACGCTGATCTATCGCCAAAGGCCAGAGATTTGGCAGATCAACTTCGCAAAAACTGGAACATCGATTTTGATGACGCTGGTGCAATTGGTCGTCGTTATCGCCGCCAAGATGAAATTGGAACTCCCTATTGCATAACAATTGACTTTGAAACACTTGAAGACAATGCAGTAACTATTCGCGACCGCGACACAATGGCACAAGAGCGTGTTGCTCTTGATCAAGTTCAAGCGTGGCTTGCACCACGTTTAATCGGTTGCTAAAACCTCTTCTGCTCCCACTAGCAACCGGTGATCACTTTATTGATCCGCCAGTTGTTCTTGCCCCCATGGCTGGAATAACCAATGCGCCCTTTAGAACGTTATGTAGAGAACAAGGTGCAGGTCTTTTTGTTTCAGAAATGGTTACCGCAAGAGCGCTGATTGAAAGACGTCCTGAAACTTTGCGAATGATTGTTCCTGGCAAAGGTGAGTGGCCACGTTCTGTCCAGCTCTACAGCGTTGATCCAACAACAATGCGTGCTGCGGTTACGATGCTTGGCAAAGAAAACCTTGCAGATCACATTGATATGAACTTTGGTTGCCCTGTTCCAAAAGTTACTCGAAAAGGCGGGGGTGCAGCTCTGCCATTTAAACGCAAACTCTTTAGCAATATTGTTCAAGCTGCAGTGGAGGCAGCAAAACCTTTTGGTATTCCTGTTACGGTAAAGATGCGTATTGGCATTGATAGTGATCATGAAACATATTTAGAGGCAGCAAAATCTGCCGCTGATCTTGGTGTTGCATGGGTTGCACTCCATGCCAGAACTGCAGCGCAAATGTATGAAGGCAAAGCAGATTGGTCTGCAATAACTCGATTAGTCGATCATTTAAAACCAACTGGAGTTCCTGTTTTAGGCAATGGAGATATCTGGTCTGGCTCTGATGCTGTTGCAATGATTGAACAAACAGGTTGTGCCGGCGTTGTTGTTGGCAGAGGATGCCTGGGTAGACCTTGGTTATTTACTGATTTAGTTGCCACGCTTAAGGGAGAAGATAAACAGATCACTCCAACTTTGCATGAAGTTCGAGAAGTTATGTTTCGTCATGCACAGTTAATTGTTGAATACTTAGAGTCGGAAGATCGTGGAATGCGCGATATTCGAAAGCACATGGCCTGGTACTTAAAGGGTTTTAGAGTGCCACGAGAAATTCGCCATGATTTAGGAATGGTTTCTTCCCTGCAAGAGATGCGCGACCTACTTGATCAATTAGAACAACAACCGTATCCAGTAGAGATCGGGGAAAAACCCCGAGGTCGAACAAGTCATGGCCGTGCACCAACGTTGCCAGATGGTTGGCTCAATGATCCAGACGAACTAGTTCACGTTGAACTAGAGGATGCATTTTCAGGGGGATAGATGTTTCTCTTTAGATGGATTCGTCGCACAATCACGATCATTGTAATTTTGGCACTGGTTGGTCCTACCTACGCAGTTGCACAGGTGTGGAGAGCTGCAAATAATCCAATTGTTCGACAAGCCGATGTGATTGTTGTTTTAGGCGCAGCACAGTTAGATGGAAAACCAGGCGAGGCGCTAGAAGCCAGACTTATTGAAGCCAAAAGAATTTTTGATTTAGGTCTAGCACCAACAATTATTACTGTTGGTGGAGGCGCACCTGGTGATCGCACAACAGAGGGCGCATCTGGCAAATATTGGTTACGCATGAATGGAATTATTGCAAGCAAAATTACTGCAGTCGAAGTTGGGCGAGATACTCTGCAAAGCACAAAGGCTTACACAAAGATTATGAAGAAACGTTATGTAAGTGACGTGATAATTGTTACCGATGCCTATCACTGCAAGAGAGCAATGACCATGGCAAATGATGAGGGCGTGGTAAGCACATGTTCTCCTGTGAAGACTGGTCCAAATACTTTAGGAAATAGTGGATATAGGTACTTGATACGAGAGGCCGCTGCATATCTTTCTTACATTACTGTTGGCCGGCGAGGAATAAATGTAAGTGATCGTTTACCTGATGCAGACATTGTCACTAAGGTGCTTCCATGACCTATAGCAGTTTTGATCAAGAGAGATTCTTAGACGAGCCAGCAAAGCGCCCCGGTCGTACAGAGTTTATGCGAGATCGTGCACGAGTAATTCACTCAGCAGCCCTTCGCCGATTAGCTGCAAAAACTCAAGTCGCCGTTCCTTGGGAAAATGATTTTCAACGTACTCGGCTTTCACATTCTTTAGAGTGCGCGCAGATTGGACGAGAACTCGGAGAATCACTTGGCGCTGATCCAGATTTACAAGACACTGCTTGTTTGTCACATGATTTAGGACATCCACCTTTTGGGCATAATGGTGAAGAAGCATTAGCTGCAATTTCAGAAGATTTTGGTGGCTTTGAAGGAAATGCTCAAAGTTTTCGTTTACTTGTTCGCCTTGAAGCCAAAACAGTTGATTCACATGGCGAAAGTATTGGCCTCAACTTAACGAGAGCATCTCTAGATGGTGCAACAAAGTACCCATGGCCACGAAGTGAAAACTCCCGCAAATTTGGAGTCTATGACGATGATGTTGCCGTGTTTAATTGGATGCGCAAAGAGGCACCTGCCGGGAAAAAATGTATAGAAGCTCAGATCATGGATTGGTCTGATGATTGTGCCTACTCAGTTCATGATTTAGAAGATGCAATCTTTGCAGGGCAAGTCTCAGTGAAAACATTCGAAAAAGATTTTGCAGATTTATACGCAGTTATGAAGCAGGACTATAAAAGCGATGCAACAGAACAAGAGGCTTTAGATGCGCATAAACGGTTATCAGAGCTTTCTGCCTGGCCTCATTATTATGACGGAAGCCACCGAAGTCTTGCTCGACTCAAAGACTCAACAAGTCAGTTGATTGGACGCTTTGTTCTGGCTGCCGAAGTTGAAACACGAAAGCTTCATGGCGATGGGGATCTATCTCGCTATGGGGCAAACCTTGAGATTCCACGTGATCAGAAAGTAGAAGTAGATTTCTTAAAATCCCTTGCAGGACACTATTTGATTAACGCCGCGCACTCACAAGAGCGGTATGCAAAACAACAAGTGATCATTGGTGAATTAGTTGAGATGCTATTGAAATATCCACACGAGCTTGACTCATTTTTTAAGAAGCCCTGGGATGAAGCAAGTGATGAAGTAGCCAAAATGCGCGTGATTATTGATCAAGTAGCCGCCCTTACCGACCCCGGAGCCTATGCCTTGCATGCACGTTTGATTGCCAATCGGTAGGGTTTGATTATGTGTGGTCGCATTCGAGAAGACGATGTTGCATACATCCGTGACCGTGCTCCTATCGATGAAGTCGTTGCAGATTATGTGCAGTTAAAAAGCGCCGGTGGGGGACAGAAAAAAGGACTTTGTCCTTTCCATGATGAGAAGTCACCTTCATTTCACGTAACACCAAGTAAAGGTTATTTTCACTGCTTTGGTTGCCAAACAGGTGGCGATGTCATTGCATTCTTAATGAAAATAGATCATTTAACTTTTACGGAAACAATTGAACGACTTGCCGATCGAATTGGTTACACATTACGTTATGACGAAGGTTCTTCCGGACCAGTTGTTACATCAGGTGCGCGAAGTCGATTGATAAGTGCAAACGGCGAGGCAGCAAAGTTTTATCAAGAACAACTCAACACATCACCGGGCGCAGCCCACGGCCGTGAACTTTTAACTAAGCGTGGCTTTGATAAGGCAGCGTGTGATCAATTTGGAGTGGGATACGCACCTGATGAATGGGATGGACTGACCAAACATCTTCGAGCACTCGGATACACGATCGATGAACTTGAATTAGCTGGGTTATCAAAAATGGGTCAGCGAGGTCCAATAGATCGTTTTCGCAATCGACTCACATGGCCGATCCGCGACATCTCAGGTGATGTGGTTGGTTTCGGGGCAAGAAAACTTGCAAGCGATGAAGAGGATCAAGGACCAAAGTATTTAAATACACCTGAAACTCCTATCTATAAGAAGAGTCAGGTTCTTTATGGTTTAGATGTTGCAAAGAAAGAGATTGCAAAAAAGCGCCAGGCTGTAATTGTTGAGGGCTATACCGATGTAATGGCTGCGCATTTGGCGGGGATAACAACTGCAGTTGCAACATGTGGAACCGCCTTTGGCGCTGACCACATTCGAATACTGCGCAGATTACTTATGGACGATGATGCTTTCCGCGGAGAAGTGATCTTCACATTTGATGGAGATGCAGCTGGCCAAAAGGCTGCGCTTCGAGCATTTAGTGAAGATCAAAAGTTTGTTACTCAGACATTTGTTGCTGTCGAACCAGATGGTTTAGATCCATGTGATCTTCGCCAAGAAAAAGGCGATGCCGCCCTTCGCGACTTAATTGCTCGTCGAGTTCCACTTTTTGAATTCGCCATTCGCGCAGAACTTGCACATCACAAACTGGATTCGGCAGAGGGTCGCGTAAATGCACTCAACTCTGCAGCCCCTCTTGTTGCACAAATTAGAGATAAGTCACTTCGCCCCGAATACACAAGACTTCTTGCAGGATGGCTCGGTGTAGAAGTTGAAATTGTCACAAGAGCAGTTGCCCAAGGAGCTAAATCTGCACCGCGTAGTCAAAGCGCACAGATTGAACAAAATATTGAAGAGGGTGCAACGGAGCAAGAAAAATTTAGACCAGATCCAAATGAGGCTAGATTATTTCTTGAGCGAGAAGTACTAAAGGCACGATTGCAAGAGGCAAGTTTATTCGTCGATGGTTTATGGAGTTCAATTGAATCGGGAGCATTTACCCATCCTTCATACATGGCACTTCAAAGAGAGATTTCTAAACATGATGAAATTTCGCCTGAATCAATTACAGATGAAAACGTTAAAGCGCTTTTTACTGAACTAAATGTTGAACCAATTCGATCCGATGGTAAACCCACTCATGTTTATGTTGTCAGCATCGTTGCGCGTTTGCGCGAAGTTGCGATATCCCGCTCGATTGCAGAGTTGAAATCTTCACTGCAGAGACTCAATCCAGTTGAAAATGAGATCGAATACAACGCAGCTTTTGCCCAGTTAGTGGCGCTAGAGAGCGCACGCAGATCCCTTCATGACTTGGCATTGGGAAGCCTCTAATCAACTTTGAAGGTGGCCGTTAGTTTGAGTCACTACGCTCCGGTGCGATAGAGTTAGCGCTCACGCCCTTAATCCCTGATAGCTCAACGGCAGAGCAGTCGACTGTTAATCGACAGGTTCTTGGTTCGAATCCAAGTCAGGGAGCATGAGCATTAACCGCAGAATGGCGTTGCGCTTAGCCGTGGCTAGTGCAGCGGCATCTATTTTTGGTTCAAGTGCCGCCGCACAGGCTTCCGGCAAGAGAATTGTTAGATTATCAAAAGTAAAAGTTGGAGCTTCTCACAAGTTCCAACTTGCCAATGGGGCGTCAGCGTTGTTGTTTCGCACTAAAGCTGGAGTATTTGCCTACCAAACTATCTGTACACACCGAGGTGGCGAAGTGGAATATTTTGCAGCAAGCAAACTAATGGTCTGCCCAGTTCATAATGCAAGTTTTGATCCGCTCGCATCTGGCAAAGTAGTAAAGGGTCCAGATGGATCTGCTGCCGCAACTATTAGATCGCTACCAAGTGTCAAAGTTAAGGTTTCAGGCGCCTGGATTGTGTTGAGCTAAAACAAGAATTGATCTAATGAGTAATTGACTTTAGGTTGGATATAAGTCAATTTTAATCTTTCTCTAAGGTTTGAATGCGATTGTGTCGATTATTCAAAATAAATATTAGAAAGCGGGCAAAGAAGTGAAGACCCCATTCAAAGTTGTTTCAGGTTTCATTCTTGGCGCAGTTATAGGTGGCGCAGTTATTGGCGGTATTGCAACTGCAAATACAACTCAACAGCTTGGCGTAAAAGTCTGTGTTGATAAAAAGAGCCAAGGAATATTCCTAGCACCATCTTCAGGATGCTCTTCTTCTCGTACCGCATTGACCTTAGGTGCACCAACTATTGATGTTAAGAGCATCGCCGCCCTTGTGACCCCATCAGTAGTTTCAATTAAAGTCACTTCAACTTTGGGTTCAGGAACAGGCAGTGGCTCGGTCTATAAATCAGATAGCAATGTTTCATACATAATCACCAATAACCATGTTATTGAAGATGCTGTAACTTCAGGCACAATCTTGGTAGAGCTTTTGAACGGGAACACCCTGACAGCGCAAATTGTTGGAAGAGATTCCGCATATGACCTGGCCGTATTGAAAGTTAATCGTGGAAATCTTCCAACCGTTACTGTATGAGACTCATCAAAAATTAGCGTAGGCGATCCAGTAGTTGCGATCGGATCACCATTGGGATTGGCAAGCACAGTTACCAGTGGAATTGTTTCAGCCCTAAATAGACCTGTTACAACAGGAACATCTGGAGCAGAATCTTTTGTGAATGCAATTCAAACTGATGCTGCAATCAATCCTGGTAACTCCGGGGGAGCGCTTTTGGATTCATTGGGCAGAATCATTGGTGTTAACTCAGCGATTGCAACGGTTTCTTCAGGCGGCGTAAGCGGAAATATAGGTCTTGGATTTTCAATTCCAATTAATGAGGCCAAACGAGTAATCGATGAGTTGATCGCAACGGGTAAATCAACCAGACCATTCTTAGGAGTGGAGTTTGATCCGACATTTACTGGAACTGGAGCAAAGATTCTGCGTCTTACATCAGGAGAAGCTGCAGAAAAAGCAGGAATACCAGTCGGATCGATCATCACAAGTATTGGTGGTTTAAGAATTGCAGACACCACGGCGGCAGTTGTTCGGATTCGCTCTTATGCACCAGGTAGCACAGTGAGCATTGTTGTAGATCTACCCAACGGCACTAATAAAACTTTCACAGTAACTTTAGGAAGCACGCCTTCGCGGTAATTAGTAGGTTATAAAACTACTGCGCGTAATTGTTCTGCAGATTGTTCTGGGCGCAGATCCATTATGAATGCGCCCATTGCTGACTCTGAACCTGACAAATATTTTAATTTGCCTGGCGCTCTTCGAACACTGGTGATCTGCCAATGCAAGCGCAGTAGGTCTCGGCCAACGCGCACTGGTGCCTGATGCCATGCAGCAATGTATGCCATATCAATTCCGAAAACTCCATCTAAACGTTTTGTAACTTCAAGTGCGATTTCAGGGAAACTTGCCCGATCTGCCTCGGTCAACTGAGTTAAATCTGCAACAGGATTTATTGGGGCAACATGAATTTCAAATGAGTATCTAGATGCGTAAGGAACGAAAGCAACCCATCGATCATTTTTAGCGATGATTCGATCTTTCTCCAAAATTTCGCGGGCGATAATCTCATCAAAGAGTACTTTGCCTGTCTGATCTTTGTATTTATTTGCAACGGACAGCATTTTTTCAACCTTGGGAGGTACATATGAATATGCATAGATCTGACCATGCGGATGTGTCAAAGTCACACCCACTTCTTCACCTCTATTTTCGAAAGCTGCAATGTGTTCAATAAAACTCTCTTTAGAAAGCTCTGCTGTTCTATCGATCCATGCCTCCAAAAGAGTGCGCACGCGATCTACAGTCAAATCTTTAAATGATCCCGCGTGGCTTGAGGTAAAGCAAACAACTTCACACTTTCCAGCTGCTGTTCCTAAATCTGTATCTGGGCCCACAATGTCGGGTAACGCCCAATCACCTTGTGGCGCGCGAAGAGATGGTGAACGATTATCAAAGACAACAACTTCAAAATCTTGTTCTGGGATTTCAGTTAATTTTTCGGAAGTAGAAGGACAAAGAGGGCAAAGTTCTTTAGGCGGTAGAAAAACTCGACCTTGGCGATGTGCTGCCATGACAACCCATTCATTCACAAGTGGGTCAAGTCGAAGTTCGCCAATTTCTGGTTGACTCTCTGGTTCGCGTGTATCAATCAAATTGCGATCTTGCGACTTAGTGTCGTAATAGCGAATGGTTCGACCATCGGCCAAATCTCGGTCACTTCTGACCACGCCACCAGTTAGTTTTTTCTGAGCAACCATAGTGTGAGCACTCTACCTTTGTTCAGTTAATTCGCGGTTCACCCCAGCAGTTTACATACAGGCCCACCAGAATTAATTTCTAATTTGCCCCTTACATCCATCACTTGCAGGCTTCTTAGTAGGAGATGGCGTTGGTGAAGGCGATGGAGTTGGCTCTGGACCTTGGGTAACAGCGAAGCTAACGGGAACAGTTGCATCCGCATGAGTTCCTGAAACATCTTCATACAAAAGTTTGCCTGAATAATTTCCCGCTGGTATACCTTTAACTGACAATGTCCAAACACCGCTTGTCTCTCTGATTAGTCTTTGTATGGGTGCTGGTGATGGTTTTGTGGCTGCATCAAAAACTAATTTCACACTTCCCGTTACAACGGGCAGAGATGTTGGACGTGTGACATTGACTTTAAAACTAACAGCTTTGTCGCTAGAAGTTGCCGCTTGGGAAGTTAATAACATATTTGATGGCTCTTGCTTAGGCATCAATTCATCAAGTGTTGGAGTCCAGATTCCTTGAATTAGATCCAAGAATGATTTTTGTGAACCACTAAATACATTCAAATCAAGTCGGCTACCAGGAACACCGTACTTGGGTGCAATTCCACATGAGGAATACTGCCAAAGCGTCCACTGCGACTCACAGTTTTTACTGGTCCATGAATGCACAAAACAACCACCTGCTTTAACTCCAGGTTGATTACCAGGTTTTGCAGGATCAATTCCATAGTGGGCAAGCCATAACGGATACTGAGCTAACTCCTTTGTTCTATTCATTGAACCTTCAAGAAAACTGGCATATGAATACAAGATCGGTGTCTTACCTGTTTTTTCTTTCAAAGATGCCAGGAAAGTTGTTGCCCATAAAGTCACTGCGGTTCTAGTTGCGTTCTTAAGGCATGTTCCAGATGCGGAGTAACGAACACATTTGTTTTCAAGATCTAGCGCATATGGCAGATCTTTTTCTCCATAACCTCCAAGTGAGGCTAATCGCCAAACAACCTTTTGAGCCTGAGCCAGGGCATCTCTTTTAATTCCTTCTTCATCAGTTACATCCGGCAAATATGCATAGTGGTAGAAGCCTGTAAAGATACCGGCTGCTTGCGCGGCGTTGTGATCCATTGAGGCATATTTCAAGGAGAGTGCATCACCTTTTTCAGTGGTATCTGAAGCTTTAATAAAGACAAATCGCAGACCATTTTCATACATCTTTACGAAATCAATCTTTGCATCATTTGGATGTTGCCATCTACTTACATCTGCTCCATGTATTCGACCACCAGGGCCCACTAAATCAATAAACAATGCTGGATCAGAAACGCCAGACCCATCGCTTTTTTCAAGTACAACCGTTCGCATCGGTGACTTCACGCTTTTCTTATTGACTAGAGCAACAGCCCTATAACGAACTTTTGAATCAAAGGAGGTTGCAGGTTTTACAACTTTCCATGTGCCGGCCCGAGTTACTTGTGTGGTGAACTTCGTAGGGCTCCATGCTCCATTTTTTTCCATCTCAATTGTCACGGTGGCACCTGATTTATTTGGCTTTAAAGTTCCATAAAGTGTTACCCGAGGTTCAATTGCGTTGGGTGTCTGCTTAACTGTCATTGAAAGTTGGACAGGCGCGGCAAATGAAGCAGGTGCCGGACCAACGCTGATAAGTAATGAGCAGGCAATTACGAGAGATCTAAACTTCATTTTTCAATTAACTCCACTTTAATCTTTAGGACATCTTCAATGACGGTTAGTAAATCGGACTTTAAATTTGGACGAGTCTGCTGATACTCATGTGATGTTGCAAATTTGCGACTATCTGAAAAATCTAAGGTCAGAACTCCATTTTCAAAGGAGCTTAACCTGGCATCAAAATATGCTAACCAAGCGATGCGATTCTTTGCCTCAAGTGCATCTAGTACTTGATTCCATTGAGAACGAATCTGTGAAAGTTCCATAGTCCCCAACATTACAGGTGTAAATGAAACGATTTCCTTGGCTAGTGTTTGGGCGCGCCAATCCAATTAAAGAATTCACGCACTAGTTGAACACGCATATTTTTGGTTCTATCTGGCTGCACATTTAATACCTGTGCGATTCTTGAGACGATCTGTTCCACAGCCTTTTCACTGACAAATCGTATGCGACCAATCTCAGCATTTGTTAAGCCCTTGGCTACTAATCTAAGTGTTTCAATTTGAATGTTTGTTAATTTTGACATCATCGATTCTGAAACTTTACTGCTCAGTGCCAGGTTGCCATTGATCCAAACAGGCGGAGCACCTTTGTCTTTAAGCCGCGATTGGCTCAGAACATCACAGAGAGAAGCGATCGTGGTAATTGTGTTTTTAAGTACGAGCATTGAACCATCGGGAAGATCTGTATGAACCTCACCGAGGATTCGAAGGTCTGCGCAAGGAACCAAAATGACAATTCCCATCTCGGGATCTTCAAGACGCAGATCACGGGCAATTGCAATTGAACGCTCATCAGAATTATGCATGTCGATCAAAAGAACATTGGGGTGGAGGGTTCGTTGAACTGCAATCGCACTGGAGCTTTTAGAGACCTCTCCGACAACATTTACGCCATGTAGTTTTAGTGCAGAAGCGATACTAGATAATTCAAAAGAATCATCCATAACTATTAACACTCGATCGCTCATATAGTGACGCTATGGCAACTAAGGTGGTTCACCTATTTAGAAAAGCCTAATCTGCAGGGGGCACCACTCAATCAAAAAAAGTCAGATTTACTTGCTCCTGACGTAACCGACAAAAACGATCAAAGTTGGTGGGGCGGGTCGGGCTCGAACCGACGACGACAGAATTATGAGTTCTGGGCTCTAACCAACTGAGCTACCGCCCCGTGCAAGGGGAGTGTACAAGAGAGACGCAGCGGCTGGTTAAATGAGATCAAGATGACAGCCTGAGTGCGAGTGTTGAGGCAGTGAATTGATCGGGAAAAATTACCGAACAGTTATCCTTTTGGCGTGCATAAAACGGTAGCGGGTTCATTAGTTTTCCTTGTATCACTTGGTCTTTTTACCCCCGCAAGTGCAGCCCCGGTATATCAATTCCCAGTTGCAGGATGTGAAGTAAATTTTACTAGAGCACATCATGACTATGCAGCCTCAGATATCTTGGCAAAGTCTGGTTGCAAGTTTGTTGCCCCAATTGATGGCGTCATCGATGAAGTAAGTCGTGTCGATACCTGGAGCGGCAAGGTCAATCTTGGAATAACCCGTGGCGGGCGATCAGTATCTTTAATTGGCTCTGATGGTGTGCGCTATTACGGTTCACATTTGCGATCTATTCCTTCAAACATTGTTCCCGGTTTAGCAGTTAAGGCCGGTCAAACTCTAGGAACTGTCGGCTCAACAGGAAGTGCCCGTGGAACTTCGCCACATTTGCATTTCGGAATTTCATGGCCGACCGCTGCAGATATTTGGTGGGTTCGCCGTGGTGAAGTTTTGCCGTGGAAATATTTAAATGCGTGGAAAGAAGGAAAAGATTTATCGCCGGTCAAGGAAGTCAATAAACGTAAATTAAAAGTTGGAGAGATTCCCCCTGAACCAAAGAAGTAAGCAATAAAAAACCCCGCCAGTTACCCGGCGGGGTTTTTTAATAGTTAGTGTTGATTAGGCAGGATTTACTGCATCAGCCTGAGGACCCTTTGGACCCTGCACGACCTCAAATGAAACTGCCTGACCCTCTTCAAGGGACTTGTAACCGTTTCCTTGAATTGCTGAGTAGTGAACGAAAACATCTTGTCCGCCACCATCAACTGCAATGAAACCGAAACCCTTTTCAGAGTTGAACCACTTAACTGTGCC
>CAMCYA010000021.1 GCA_945883675.1 Bifidobacterium breve | reverse complement strand
AAACAACGATAGAGAACAGTTTTGCAACTGAGTTCGTCGAAGAGTCGTGTGGAGAAACTTCGGGACTGAGAAAGCGTTAATCACACTACGCCCGTAGAAGCCCTGTTTTTGCACCGAAGGACCCGGGTTCGATTCCCGGCACCTCCACTTTAGTTCTGAACCAAACGTTGCGCTTGCACAAAAGTTTGTGAGGATCAAGAGGAGGTTAAGTGCAATCTTTTTTCGCGCAACCTCCACGCAATTCCGAACTAAGAGTTTTTATTCTATATTTCCTTGATCTTTTTTGCCTCTTGGAATTCTTTTTATTAAGGATCCAACAATAAATCTTTGTGGGAAAAACTCTCTCCGTATTGCAATGTATGAAGTAACCAGCGCGAATAGTCCAGCAGCACGAGGAATTAATGGAATCTGACTAATTGTCAGAAATTGAAATCCTACAATTGCAGCAAGAGTTACTAGAGTTATTAGAATCACTCTACGGATAAAATTTATAAAACTAAGTACTCTCTCATTTTTTGAGTTCAATCGATTCGTTAGGGTTTTGGCAGTTAATAAAATTGCAATAGGACCTGCAAAAAGAGCAATAGAAAAAAGAATTATTATGACTATTGCAAGTGATTCCATTTATCCTTCTTGCATATCTGTTGGAGCGCCGTGAACATCTAGAACATCTGCACCTTTAGTGTCTCCACCTAATTTGGAACCTTCACCGGTTCGATTCAGTGGGGCCTTAGGTTTGGCATCTTCTTTGTAAATTGCAGGAATTGAACCCAATAATCCTTTTTGGAAATCTTCAAATGCTTGCAGAACTTCTTTTTTAGTATTCATTACAAAAGGACCCATCCAAGCTACAGGCTCTTTGATTGGTGCTCCTCCAAGAATAAACAGTTCTAATTCAGGCGAACGTGCCTCTTGTTGGTTTGCAGCTCGAATAACAATCGAATCCCCGTCACCAAAAACAGCAAGTTGTCCTGCTTGAACAGGGCGCAATTCATCTCCGACAAAACCAAATCCTGACATCGTGTAAACAAGTGCGTTGTAATCTTTTCGCCAGGGCAATCGCAGCTCTGCTCCAGGGGCAATGCTCGCATGCAATAAAGTAATGGGAGTTTGTGTTGATCCAGGTCCAAAGTTTCCTGCAACCTCGCCAGCAATAACGCGCAATAACGACCCACCATCGGCAGAAGTTAGAAGTGCAACATCGTTGGCACGGACATCTTGATAAGCAGGCGGCGACCACTTCTTTGCAGCAGGAAGATTAACCCAGAGTTGAAAACCGTGAAATAAACCACCTGACATAACCAGATGCTCAGGAGGGGTTTCAATGTGCAAAATTCCGGCGCCAGCTGTCATCCACTGTGTGTCACCATCTGAAATTGTTCCACCGCCACCGTTGTTATCTTGGTGATCAAAGATTCCATCAATAATGTAAGTAACAGTTTCAAAACCTCGGTGTGGGTGCCATGGAGTTCCCTTTGGCTCACCAGGTGCGTATTCAACTTCACCCATTTCATCTAAGTGAATGAATGGATCTAGGTCGGCCAAATCGATTCCTGCAAAAGCACGACGAACAGGAAAACCTTCGCCTTCGAAACCTTGTGGCGCAGTAGTAATACTTTTTACTACGCGAGCTTTTGCTCCTGGCAATTCTTGAACACGAGGCAGAATAGTTATGTCGCTAACGGAAACTGCAGGCATTGATGGCTCCTTTACTTAGGCTCTAACTTTAATTGAAAGTTCAACTACATGCAACCTCAATACAGGTTTACAAAGCCTTTAGGGCTGAGACGACTTTGGTAAGCGAGCTCTTGGCATCACCAAACAAAAGCATGGTCTTTGGATCATAAAGAAGCTCATTTTCAATTCCAGCAAATCCTGGCCGCATTGAACGCTTAAGGAAAATGATATTTGCCGCATTACTGACTTCAAGAATTGGCATTCCATAGATCGGACATCCCGGCGTAGTTTTTGCAGCTGGATTTACGACATCGTTTGCACCAATAACAATGGCAACATCGGTTTGTCCAAACGTTGGATTGACTTCATCCATTTCAACTAATTGGTCATAAGGAACATTAGCCTCAGCAAGCAAAACGTTCATGTGTCCTGGCATACGCCCTGCCACTGGGTGAATTCCATAAGCGACATCAATACCTTTTGAAATCATGAGATCTGCTAACTCGCGAACAGTATGTTGTGCTTGAGCTACAGCAAGACCAAATCCAGGAACAATTACGACGCGACGGGCGTAGTTAAGCAAGATTGCAACATCATCTGCTGATCCAGATCGAACAGGACGATCTTCGGTTATTCCAGCAGAATCTTGTGCTTTGGCAGTGAACGCACCAAATAGTGTTCCAAACAAGGATCGACCCATTGCATCTGCCATCAAGCGTGTCAAAATAGTTCCAGAGGCACCTACTAAAGTTCCAGCAATAATCAAAAGTACTGAGTCAAGTACATATCCACTTGCAGCAACTGTTAATCCAGTGAATGCATTTAGAAGTGAGATAACAATTGGAACATCTGCACCCCCCACAGGAAGTACAAACAAAACTCCGAAAAGCAGTGAAAGAGCAGCAAGAACAAGCAATGGGGTAGTGCCAAGTGCTGAAACAACCCAACCGCCCACACCAATTACAGATGCAAGTGTTGCTGCAATAACAAAGCGTCCAGCTGGAAAAACTACTGGCCTAGTTGTCATAAGTTCTTGAAGCTTCATGAACGTGATGATTGATCCGCTGAAAGAGACGCATCCAACAATTACTGTAAACACTGTAAATACAACTTGGGCTGTAGTTGCCTCTGAGCCTAAATTTAGATATTCGACGATTGCTACTAATGCTGCAGCGCCGCCACCCACACCATTAAATAGTGCAACTAACTGTGGCATCTGCGTCATTTGCACTCTGCGTGCAGCAGGAACCCCGATGATTAAACCAACAACAATAGCTCCAAGAATCCAACCAAGATTATTGAGCGGCAATGATGATTCAGCTTTGCCATAAACACTTGGGCTTGCATAAAAAAAGACAACGAGCGTTGCAAGGCCAGCACCAAATGCGCCAATCAAATTTCCTCTTCGCGCACTCTTTGGGTGAGACAACCCTTTTAACGCCAAAATAAATGCAATACCTGCTGCTAAACCAATTAGATCGTAAAGGGTGCGGCTCATTTTTTCTGCCCCTTAAACATTTCTAGCATTCGATCGGTGACAACAAAGCCACCAACCATGTTTATTGTCGCCAATACAATTGCAGCAAGTGAGAGTCCTAACTCCAAGTTAGTTTCGCTGTGATCGGCCACGATGATCGCACCCACCAAAATGACTCCGTGGATTGCATTTGCACCAGACATCAAAGGTGTGTGCAATGTAGATGAGACTTTAGAGACAACTTCAAACCCAACGAAAACAGATAAAACAAAGATGGAAAGAATTGCCATTGCATCCATTACTGTGCTCCTCTTCGTGAACCTGCGTGTGTTACTGCAGCGCCATTTATGATCTCATCATCAAAATCAAGATTAAATGATGCTTTCACTCCATCTTTTTCTCCGATGGTGAAGAGTGAAAGTAAGTTAACTACATTTCGTGAATACAGAAACGATGCATGGAAAGGAAGTTGGCTCGGGACATCTTTTCCACCCCAGATACGAACTCCGCCAGAGGTTTCAATTATTTCACCAGGTTTTGAACCTTCAACGTTGCCACCGGTTTCGGCCGCTAAATCAACAATGATTGTTCCTGGAGCCATTGAATCAACCATGGCCTTAGTCATTAACTGAGGTGCTTGTCGTCCGGGAACTGCAGCAGTTGTGATAACAATGTGTGACTTTGCAATGTATGGAGTAAGAAGTTCACGTTGCTTTGCCGCTCTATCTTCACTCATCTCACGGGCGTACCCACCTGCGCCTTCGATCGCTTCAAGTCCAAGTTCAATAAAAGTTGCGCCCATAGATCGAACTTCATCGGCGGATGCAGGTCGAACGTCGTAGGCTGAAACAACAGCACCCAATCGGCGTGAAGTTGCAATAGCTTGCAATCCTGCAACACCTGCACCAAGAACTAAAACTTGGGCCGGAGTCACTGTGCCTGCAGCTGTCATTAACATTGGTGCAAATCGAGGAGAGAGTTCTGCGCCAACAATTGCCGCTCTATAACCTGCACACAATGCCTGCGACGTTAAAGCATCCATAGATTGTGCGCGCGAAATTCGTGGAACTAATTCAAGTGAAAATGCTGTGACTCCAGCTTTTGTTGCCGCTTCGATCGAATCAGTTGAAGTAACTGGTGATAGAAAAGAGATTGTGATTGCACCTTTTTTAAGTGTGGACATTTGTTGCGGCGTTAGTGGTTGTACAGAAAGCACTACATCAGCATCAGATAAGACATCACCTTGTTTAACGGTTGCACCTTGTTCAACGAACTGAGCATCACTAGCTTGGGATGCAGTTCCAGCTCCAGATTCAATGACAACTTCTAGTCCAAGGCGAGTTAACTTATTAATTACATCGGGAACAAGCGCAACACGCTTTTCGCCAGACTTAATCTCTTTTGGGACAGCTATGCGCATGCGACAAATATTAGCGTGTAGAGCCCTCTAAGTCTCCACGGACTAAATGGTACAAAATGGCTTGAATTGTTGTGCGGCGATGATACGCCTCACGCCAAACGACAGATCGAGGGCCATCGATAACAGATGCTGATACCTCTTCCCCGCGGTGTGCCGGCAAGCAATGCATAAATATTGAGTCTTTAGTTGTCAGTTTCATTAACTGCTCAGAAACAGCAAATGGAGATAGGGATCGGGTTTTCTCACTGCGATCAGATTCTGAATCACCCATAGACATCCAAACATCTGTGTAAAGAACAGATGCATCTTGTGCAGCAGCTTCAGGATCATTTGAGAGTTCAACTTTTCCACCATTTTGTGCTGCAATATTTTTTGCAACTTCAACAACAATTGGATCCGGAGCCCATTTACCGCCAGGTGTGGCAGCAACAACATGTGCACCCATGATCGCTCCCATAATTAACCAAGCATGTGACATATTGTTACCATCACCGAGATAAACAAACTTGCGGCCTGTTATATCTTTGCCAAAATTTTCGCGAATAGTTAACCAATCTGCCAACAATTGAGTTGGATGGTCCACATCAGTTAGTGCGTTAATTACTGGAATTGAAGAGTTTGCACCGAGCTCATCAACATCTGACTGCGCAAATGTTCGAACAATTAAGGCACTGGCGTAACCACTGATTATCTTGGCAGTATCTGAAATAGTTTCTCCACGGCCTAATTGAAGGTCATCGCCTCTTATAAAAATTGGAGTTCCACCAAGATGAACAACGGCCGTTTCAGATGCAAGCCTTGTGCGCGTGGAAGGTTTAGTCATATAGATGGCAACGGTTTTATTTGCTAATGCTGAATTAGATCGCAGAGGTTTCTCAGCAAATTCAGCGGCGGTGGACAATATTAATTCAACATCAGCCCGTGATAAGTGCTCGGTGCGCAATAAGTCCTTCATTGGTGAATTCTACCCGTAGTTTTGACTACTCGAAGGTATCCTTATCAACCTCATGGGAATCTTTAAAAAAATAGGATTAGAGGACGATACCGATCTTCTAACACGCCCATCTATGGATTTAGAAGAAGATGACGGTGGACATGACCGATTTTCACACTATGTAAAAAAAGAGAAGATAGTGGAGTCAGCTGTAACCGGAAAGGCAGTAAAAGCTTTGTGTGGAAAGAAGTGGATACCAAGTAGGGATCCAGAAAAATATCCAATTTGTCCGACCTGCAAGGAGATTTTTGCAGGCTTGAAACCAGCGCCTAAAGATAAATGAGCAAAACAAGTAAGAAGAATAAGAAGAGCAGGGCAACTTCACTTCTAGTCGTAATTACAACTTTATTTGGATTAGTTGTTCCAAGTGCAGTTTATACCGCATCGGCTAACAACAAAGAGCCTCGCAAAATAGTTACTGGTTGGATTCCATATTATTCAATTGATCGCGTGCTACCACGTGTTCGAAAACTAACTCCCTCACCCCCCATAGGAGTGAATCAACCAGCGGTTTGTGATGCATCGCAATATGGCCCAACAGAAAATACAGCAATTGAGAGTTCTTATCTGTTTAGAAACAAAGACTTAATGAAAGAAGTTTTGCCGTTTTGGTTCTCATTAAAAAGCCCAACGCTGATTCGAAATGATTACAACACTGGCAACCCATCTTGGCCAATGGCTGACACTGTTTGTTTAATGCGTCGTGCCGGCATGCAAATAATTCCAACAATGACGGATGGAACGGCCAAACTTGTATTGGCCGGGTATTTGGCTAATCCAACCACGCGAACCACAATTGTGAATTCAATCGTTAATCTTGTGAACATTAATGGATTTGATGGAATTGATTTAGATTATGAAGGTTTTGCATTTGTAGATGGGAATTCCACGTGGACTCGAACTGCTCCACTGTGGGTTGCATTTATTAAAGAGTTAAGTGTTGCAATGCGTGCAAATAAGAAAATACTTTCTGTAACAACACCATATGTTTATGATCCCAGCGAAAGACAAAAAGGCTACTTTGTTTATGCTTGGGCTGATATTGCAAGCAGCATTGATCGATTACGAATAATGACCTACGACTTCAATGTTGCAAAACCAGGTCCAAATGCACCGATTAGTTGGGTGGATAAAACTATTCGCTATGCAATCAGCATTATGCCTTCATCAAAAGTTTATGTTGGCTTACCTGGTTATGGCAGGGATTGGATTACAGCGGTGCAGGGTAAATGTCCTGTCTCTGCGCCACCTGGACTTAAAGCAGGAGCTAAAGCTTCAACATTCTTAATGGTTAATGCAGAGAGGAAAGCTGTAATCGATAACGCTATTCCTATTTTTGATGCAACCGTTAGTGAGGCAACCTACTCTTACGTGCAAACCTACAACGGTTTAACTGCAGATGGTGCATCGACAAGTTGCAACGTTAGTCGCACCGTGTGGTATCAGAATTCCAGAAGTTATGCCGAAAGAATGGCATTAGTTTCAAAGTACAGACTTGGTGGTGCGGCGCTTTGGACACTTGGCATGGAGGATCAATTATCAACAACTGAGATGAGAAATGCTGCTTTGGCAATGGCGCCAGACACAGTGGTTTCAACAATGAATTTATCTGGAGTTACTCAAGGTTCAATTTTCTACGCAGATCAATTCACAGTAAGCGGATTGTTTACACTTAAAGATAAGTCCCCAATTGTTGGTTTACTTGTTGCACTAGAAATTAATCGCGGTGGAGTTTGGACGAAAGTTGCAGAGTTAGTGACCGATGCTAATGGATCGGTAAATGCACCGATTACTTTAGCTAGTTCTGCTGGAATTCGATTGACAACTCTTGCTACTTGGGAACGAACGGAATCAATTACCCCTGAACAAGTTGTTGCCGTAAAGAGCAAACTACTCATTGACCGACCAAACTCTGCTTCAAGAGCTGTGGCCTTCACGATAAAGGCACAACTGCTTCCACAAGTTCTTGGTAAATCTGCAATCCTACAAAAGAGCATTAATGGAAAATGGCAAAATGTTGGAGTAGCTGTCGCTTCGGATGCGAACGGTCTATTTACATTCAGCACGATAGAAAATAATCGAGGCATCCAAACTATGCGTGTTCAAATTGGCAGCGAAGTTACATCTGAAACTTTTGCGATTATAATTCGATAACTATGGTCAAAGTAAACGAAAAAGTTGAAGAAGAACTCCGGGCAATTTTTAGTGGCGATGTTCCCTGGATAACTATTGTTTGGGATGATCCAGTAAATTTAATGTCCTATGTGACCTATGTTCTTATGGAGCTTTTTGGCTTTAGCAAAGAAAAAGCTACCGAACTAATGATGAAAATTCACAATGAAGGTAAGGCTGTAGTTTCAACTGGTAGCCGTGAAGAAATGGAACGCGACGTAGCTCGAATTCATGAATTTGGATTGTGGGCAACTCTTCAACGTGGAGATCAACAGTAATGTCTGAGCTCCAAAAGGGTTTCTATCCTCATGGAGATAATGCATTTATCGCTAATTTTTCTGAATCTGAGCGTGAAGTTTTAACAAATCTTTCCGAACAAATTATCGAACTTTTGGCAGAACGTATCGATCACCAGAGCGATGATCCATTGGCTGCGATGGTTGGAATTACTTCACATGACACTCCACCTGAAGATGAAGTTTTGTTACGTCTACTTCCAAATGCATATGCAGATCAAGTTGATGCCTCTGAATTTCGAAGATATACAGAATCAACTTTGAGGCAGAAAAAACAAGGACATGCAATGGCTATGAGATCAAATTTAATTGCCGCAATTGATGGTGTTGTCGAAATAGATCATGATGGAGCCAATGATTGGCTCGGTGCAATAAATGATGTTCGATTAGCTTTGGGCGTTAGATTAAAAGTTGAAGAAAACTTGCCAGAGGAATTGCAACTATTAGCACCTGATGACCCAATGCATGGAGTTTATGCTGTGTATAGCTGGCTTGGCTGGCTTCAAGAAAGTTTGCTTGAAGCAGTAATGAATGGATCCCAATAGTTATAAAGTTCAAGGTAGGCTAGCCCTGTGAGTGATGCTGCAATTGGAATTTTTGATTCGGGAGTCGGTGGACTCACAGTTGCACGGGCTGTCTTAGATCAGTTACCAAATGAGTCCACTCTCTACATTGGTGATACAGCCCGCGGACCTTATGGACCACGTCCTCTCTCTGAAGTTCGTGAGTTTGCTCTTGAGACTATGGATTTTTTAATTGATCAAGGTGTGAAGGCAATAGTGATTGCATGCAATACAGCATCTGCTGCAATGTTGCGCGATGCCCGAGAGCGTTATTCAATTCCTGTAATTGAAGTGATTCAACCTGCGGTTCGAAGAGCAGTAGCAGCTACTCGTTATGGACGAATCGGAGTAATTGGCACCCAGGCAACAATTGATTCAAAGGCCTATTTAGATGCATTCGCCGCAGCACCTCAGCTGCAGATCACTTCTGCAGCTTGTCCGCTTTTTGTGGAATTTGTGGAGCGGGGAGAAACATCAGGTGAAGCGATCACTAAAGTTGCTCAGAAGTATTTAGAGCCAATCATGAAGTCTGAAGTAGATACTTTAGTTTTGGGATGCACGCACTATCCATTGCTAACTGGAGTTATCTCATACGTTATGGGTGAAAATGTTACATTGGTTTCGAGCGCAGAAGAAACAGCTAAAGATTTGTATCGAACATTAGTTGAAAACAATGCACTAAGGTCTCAAACTGATGTGGCACCAACACATAGATTCTTAGCAACCGGTGATGCAAAGGCATTCGAAACCTTGGCACGACGTTTCCTAGGGCCTGAAGTTACTAAAGTCGAACATCAATCTCTGTAATTAAAAGTACTCAACCTAAAAGGAGCCTTACATGTCACGCAATGATGGTCGCGCGGTAAATGATTTAAGAGAAATTAAATTCACACGTGGCTGGTTAGACCATGCAGAGGGTTCAGTTCTAGTTGAATTTGGGAAAACTCGAGTCTTATGTGTTGCATCTTTTTCACCAGGAGTTCCTCGTTGGCTAAAAGACAGTGGCAATGGTTGGGTTACTTCTGAGTACTCGATGTTACCCCGGGCAACACACACGCGTTCAGATCGCGAAAGCGTAAAAGGAAAACTTGGTGGCCGTACGCAAGAAATTTCTCGTTTAGTTGGCCGATCACTTCGAGCAGTTGTAAATATGAAAGAGCTTGGTGAAAATACTATTGTAATTGATTGTGATGTTTTGCAGGCCGATGGAGGAACACGCACCGCAGCAATAACTGGTGCATATGTGGCACTTGAAGATGCAATAAATTGGGCAAAGTCAAAAGGTCACATCAAGGAAAACGCAAAGCCACTCAACGACACTGTTGCCGCCGTTAGCGTTGGAATTATTGATGGAAAACCCATGTTGGATCTGTGCTACGAAGAAGATGTTCGTGCAGGAACTGATATGAATGTTGTGGTCGCAGGAGATGGGCGCTTTATTGAAGTTCAAGGTACAGCAGAAGGTGAACCATTCGATCGGGCACTTCTCAATCAATTACTTGACTTGGCAGTTGATGGCTGTAAAACATTAACTGCAATGCAAAAGGCTGCACTCAAACTGTAATGTCACAGAAACTTGTTTTGGCTACTCGTAACTTAGGAAAGATTATTGAGTTTCGACGAATACTTGAAGAAATTGCCCCTGGAGCAGTTGAACTCATCAGCGTAGATCAGTTTCCAGATTTAACTGATGTTGAAGAAACAGGTTCTACTTTTGAGGAGAACTCACTTCTAAAAGCGCGCTATACATCTGAGGCAACTGGGTTACCAGCAATTGCCGATGATTCGGGTTTATGTATTGATGCACTCGGTGGCGCACCTGGGATTTTCTCTGCACGATGGGCCGGTAAACACGGAGATGATCAAGCAAATTTGGAGAAGGTTCTTGAGCAGTTAAAAGATGTCCCAGAAGAAAAACGAGGAGCACATTTTCTTTGTGTGGCCTCTTTGGTTTTACCTGATGGCCGTGAGCATGTGGCCGAAGGTAGGTTTGATGGATCCATTTTGCGTTTGGCCGTAGGCACAAATGGATTTGGCTATGACCCTATCTTTCAGCCAAAGGGCCTTGCTATTTCAAGTGCACAAATGAGCGCAGAAGAGAAGGATTTAGTCAGCCACCGCGGAAAATCACTTCGTTCAATCGCACCTCATGTGATTCGATTGCTAGCCACCCTAAGGTAACCTTTACCTATCAAATAGCTTTATTTACGCACAACATACAATCCAAGGAGTTACCGTGGCCGTTAAGAAGACCGCAAAAAAAACTGCTAAGAAATCATCAGTTAAGAAGTCTGCAGTAAAAAAATCAGCTGCTAAAAAGAAGACAGCTAAGAAATCTGTAGCAAAGAAGAGCGCGGTTAAAAAGACCGCAAAGAAAGCGACCAAGAAAGCGACCAAGAAAGCACCTGCAAAGCGCGCTGCAAAGAAATCAACAACTAAAAAGTCAGCCGCAAGAAAGAGTGCAAGTCGATATTCAGTTCCACCAGTACCAATCTCATCAGCAAGAACTGCGCCTCGTGTAGATGCTCCTTCCGCAACATTTACCTCAAAGCCTGTTGCAAAGCCAAAGCAATCAACATCGACTAATACCGTTTGGATTGTCATCATTGGAATCGTTGCACTTGCTGCAATAGTTTGGGCTAACTCATCAAGTTCTGACAAGGATGCAGCGCCGACTCCAACAGAATCTGCCATGCCGACAGAGTCAGCAACACCGACAGAGTCAGCAACACCAACTCCAACAGAGACAAGTGGAGCTACAGTTAGTACCGTAGAAGCACCAACAAAGTTTGTTGCACTAAAGAGTGAAACTGGTCTAAAGCTACGTTGGGTTGCTCCAATGGCAGTGGATGGATTAACTGGATTTAAAGTTGAGACTCGTGCAAACGGATCAGGGGACTGGTCAGCAATTGCAGAGGTACCAGCCGACCAATTGAGCCAAGAAGTTACTAAATCAGGAAGTACAGGGTGGACTCAGTTCCGTGTCTCATCTGTTTACTCTGATGGACAAGTTGCTTCTGCGACAGTCTTCGGAATACCTGGAGAGTTCAAGTAAGTAATTTAATCTAGAAAATTCTCCCACTAGTCGGTGGGAGAATTTTTTTGTCAAAAATTAGATTTAAAGTAATGCAGATATTGCATCAACATATGCCCGAGCACCAGCTGGAACTAGGTGAACACCATCGGGTGCGAAGTACTCTGGATGGTTTGTAGAAATACTTTCCCAATCTACTAAACGTGCAGAGTAGAGGTCAGCATATTTTTTAATCAACGCATTATTATCTGCAAGCCAAGATCGTGGAACTGCGGCATTAACGACAATAATTTTTGGTTGTTCTGACAACTCTTCAAAGATTAGCGAGACTTGTTCTTCAGTGAGTTTATTGTTGTTTCCAAGATTAAAAATCACTGTCGCTTCAGACATTTTTTCTTTATCTCGTCGAATTTCTTCTAAGAGCTCTGATGCTTGACGTCCAACGCGTGCGTTAATGAGACCGATATTTTCTACTAAATCAAGCTCAGACCTTATTCCGAGGATGACCGAATCTCCAGTTACCCATAATCCGCCTTCGTCTAGAACGGGAGGAATAAATGGTTGTTCTATCTGTTTTTTAATTTCATTTAACTGCGCATCACCTGTTGCAATTGCTCGTACCGCAACTGTAGAGCTTGAACCCAAAACGAAAATGATGATCAACAAGACTGTGATTTTTTGTCTTAACTGCACTCGCTTAGTTCGATACTTCATTCCCTTGAACCAATAGTCAATCAAGCCAGTTCTAACAGGTAGCTCTACAAGGCGCAGTGAAATATCGGCCAAAGCAAATACAAGCAGAACTCTTAATGCATAGAGCGCCCACGTGGAACCTTCAAGGTCATACTCTGGCCGGGTGATTTGAAAAATTACCCAGTGCCATAAGTAGATTGCATAAGAGCGTTCACCGATCCAGATAAAGGGTTTACTGCTCAAAATCGGGGCAAAGCGCGAAGCAGGATGAACAATTGAAACAAGAATTGCCACACCAAAGAGACCAGCTAAAGGGAATGCAATTTTGTACAAGGTGGGATCCGAGGCATCAATAAAAAGGAACGCAGCGATGATTCCAAGAAATCCGAAAACCCCAATTCCATCTATGAAATCCTGAGCTCTCCTAGAGACGGTCTCCTGCAGATTTTGAGGAATCCAACTAACTGCAAGTGCAGCCCCCAGAAACAAGCCAATACTGTGAGTATCGGTTCCAAAGTAAACATGACTAACTTTTGATGCATCAGATCCATCAACTTGTAGTGAAACTATAAGAAGTGTTATACCTGAGGTAATGGCAATTAATAGAGCAGCAAAAGGAATTCTTTTCTTTCCAAAGTATCGCAAAACCAAAAGCAAAATCAGTGGCCAGACTATATAAAACTGTGCTTCAACTCCCAGCGACCAAGTATGTTGCAATAGTGCAGGCCTGCCAATGGCTTCAAAGTAGTCGGTTTCGCGAAAGATTAACCACCAATTCATTGCACCAGAAATTGCAAATGGGGCATCACCCAAAAATCGTCGCATCGTGTCTGGAGCCCAAAAACCTACGATAATTGTTGTCACAAAAACCATGAAAATAAGTGGTGGCAATAAGCGCCGAAAACGTGCGGCATAAAAAGCGCGCAGATCAAGTCCACCGCTTCGATGAATTGAATCTAAAAGTAATCGCGTAATAACATAGCCCGAAATTACAAAGAATAGATCTACACCTAGAAAACCACCAGGTATCCATGAAAAATCAAGGTGATACAAAATCACGGCGATTACGGCGACTGCACGCAATCCATCTATTGCAGGGACGTGTCGAATTCCCCGGGACGTAGACATAATTAAAGAATGGCTAGAAATTAACGCTCAGATTATTTCTTTGCAGTCTTCTTTTTTGAAACCTGACTCGCAGATTTTTTAACAGTTTTCTTACCTGATCCTCGAGGAGCAGCTAAAGCTGATTGTGTTCGTTGGCTGGAAACTCTTAGTGGCCCCGAATTAATCAGAGTGTCGTTTGGATTGAGATTGTCCAAGATACTTTTCTGTAGCTCTTCTAATTTTTGAAAGGCACCATCTAGCCGATTTCGAGATTGTTGAATTGATGTTTCGGCTGAATCGAGGGCTTGTTTTTGAATACGGTACAACCGTTCTGCTTCGGCAATCGCCCCGTTGAGCCATTGGCGATAGTTTGTGATCTCTCCAGTTGCAGTTGAGATGATTCGCTCACCTTCGCGCTTTGCAGCATAGGTAAGCGCATTAACTTCACGCTTACTTTTTTCTAGGATGTCTTCAGCTTCGGTTTCTGCTTCAGAAACTTTCTCTTCTGCTTCGGCTTCAGCCGCTTGAATATACTTTCTTCCCCGTGATTCGGCGCTGCTGAGAATAGATCGAGCTTTTAGATCTGCCGAGGCAAGCTCTTCTTTTGTTGCACGTGTGGTCTCTGCAATTAATCGTGAAGCGGCAGCCTGGGCTTTGCTTTCGCGAGCCTGCGCCGATTTAATCATTGACATTGCAGTCTCTGTTGCAAGAATTTCAAACTCTTCGCGTGTTAGGCCGGTGATGTCACGGCGAGACTTTAAATCAGCAATTTGTGCTTCAAGTTCTCGAATGCGATCTACTGAAGATGCTGAAGGAGCACTTGGATTGGCATCGTCACCTGTAAAGCCAACCCAGCCGAGGAAATTCTTCTTTTCTGCCATCTTTTGACCCCATTACTCAACTATTTAGAGCCCTAGGTTAGGGCACGCCCCTAGTTACTGTAAATCGCCCCTAGTTACTGTAAATCGCTACGGAGATTGCTACGTACTGAGAGATCCATGCGGCAAGCACAAAAACGTGAAAAAGTTCATGAAAACCGAAGTATTTTGCACTGCGCCCTGGTCGCTTGAGCGCATAAAAAATCGCACCAACTGTGTAAAAGAGTCCGCCAATAAGAATAGGAAGTAACACCCATAAACCACCCTCTCGATAAAGGGCAGGGGTGTAAGCCACTGCAACCCAACCAAGTAGTAAGTAGTTACCAACGTAAAGCCAACGAGGAGCATTGATCCAAAAAACCCTCAAGCCAACGCCAAAGGATGCACCTAACCAAACGATAAGAAGCAAAATATTTCTTTCGCGACCTTCTAGGAGCGCAACTGCAAAGGGAGTGTAGGTACCTGCAATAAGTAAGTTGATGTTCGCATGATCCCAACGGCGCCACATCATTTTCTTTGTGGGAACCCACGGGACGCGGTGGTAGATGGCAGAAACACTAAAGAGCATGATGGCCGTTGCTGCGTATATCGAGACAGCGAACTTAAGTGATTCCTTACTCAGAATAAACAAGACCAGCGATGCAATGATGACGACTGGAGTTGCACCCAAATGGAACCAACCACGTAGCTTTGGTACCGCTACTTGATTCATCTGCTAACCATACGCCCGCTATGAGGGTGAATTCAGGGTGACTCTACTCATGGGTAACCTCATTCACGCCTAAATGGGTGAGAAGTTTTTGAAAAATCATCACAAAAGTGAGAATTTAATGAGGTTATTTGGCTCAAGTTGATGCATAATTTCTATGTCGTTGATCGAAGGGGCTCCTCGAGGACTCCTTATGGGCAATGGTTTCAGGGGTCGAGTGACCTGTGAATATGATCCTCTTGGAGGAATTAATAGATGTTTATTCAACTAGATAGCAATCAGTGGAACCTCGTTTACAACGTGTTCTCACTTGGTTTGATCTCTATGCTCGCAACTACTGTTTACACATTAGTTTCACAGCCAAGAGTTCTAGCAAAGTACCGCACAGCGTTAGTGATGTCTTCAATGGTTACTTTCATCGCTGGCTACCACTACCTACGCATTTTTGATTCATTCAAGCATGCTTCAGAAGGTGGAAAAGTTATGCTTGATGGTTCACAGGATGCATTCAACGAGGCATACCGCTACGTTGACTGGCTATTAACTGTGCCTCTACTACTTGTAGAAGTTATTGCAGTTCTAGCACTTGCAAAGGAAGTTTCACGTTCACTTATCATGCGCCTTGTTCCAGCATCAGCTGCAATGATCGCACTTGGATACCCAGGTGAAATCTCAAGCGATCAGAACACACAGGTTATGTACGGTGTACTTTCAACACTTCCATTCATCTACATCCTCTACGTACTTTTCGTAGAGCTTGGCAAGTCACTCGAGCGTCAGCCAGCTGGCGTAGCAGAGACAATTGGTCGCCTACGTTTGCTACTTATCGCAACATGGGGCGTTTACCCAATCGCTTACATCTTCAACATCGTTGGTGACGCAACAGCGTCATCATTCGTAACTGTTCAGGTTGGATACACAATTGCAGACATCTTGGCAAAGTGCGTATTCGGTCTAACAATTCTGAAGATCGCAAAGATGAAGTCAGTAGCAGAAGGAATGAAGGACGATCACTAATCATTGATTAGTGATATTTCTTTGTAAATATCCTTAAAAACAGGGGTGTCGCGAAAGCGGCGCCCCTGTTTGCTTTCTTAGACTAATTGCATGGATAAAAACTGGATCAACAATTATCGACTAGGTAGCTACACGCTCTTTGCCTGTGGTCTCATCAATTTACGCTACCAATGGGGAGAGCCAGACGTACTCTCACGAAGTGCATTGATCTTCGTACCGGGGGCAGTTTTTTTAGCCGCAACATTTATCCCATTTGCACTTAAAGTTCTTGCCAGACGCGAAGTTAAAGCACTGTCTGCCGTACTAGGAATCTTGTTGATCGCATACGCCTTTAGTAATTAGATCTCCGTTAAAAGCGAAATTGGCCCGGCTGCAAAATAAACGCAACCGAACCAGTCTGGCTCATCTATAACTTGTTATCGTCAATTCCATAAGAACTAACGTTTCTTTATTACTTTGCTGCAGCAAATCCAATTTCTAGGTCTGCTTTGAGATCGTCAATGTTTTCTAACCCTAGACTCAATCGCACAAGTCCAGGAGTAACACCGGCTGCTAACTGCTCATCACTAGATAGCTGTGAGTGCGTAGTTGTTGCAGGATGAATCACCAATGATCGGACGTCGCCGATGTTAGCAACGTGTGAGAACAGTTTGAGTGATTCCACAAACTTCTTGCCAGCTTCGACTCCACCTTTAAGTTCGAAAGAAAGAACAGCTCCTGGTCCCTTAGGTGAATATTTCTTAGCTAACGCATTCCAAGGAGAAGAAGCAAGTGCTGCGTAGTTAACTTTTTCAACACTTGGATGTGCTTCCAACCAAGTAGCGATAGCTTTCGCAGTTTCTACGTGACGATCAATACGAAGACTTAAAGTCTCTAAACCTTGCGCGAGAAGCCAAGCGTTAAATGGAGCAACTGCCGCACCGATATCGCGCAAAAGTTGTAGTCGAATCTTAAAGATGTAAGAAAGGTTTGCACCGAATGCAGAGCCAACGCCCAAGGCTTGCGAGTACACAATTCCGTTATAACTTGGGTCTGGTTCATTAAAGCCCTTGTACTTATCGGGATACTTTGCATAATCGAAGGTTCCTGCATCAACAATTGCACCCACTACCGCGTTGCCATGACCCGATAAGAATTTGGTTGCAGAGTGAATGACAACATCTGCTCCAAATTCAATCGGCTTGATCAAGTAAGGCGTAGCAACCGTATTATCAACAATCAAAGGGACCCCAATTTCATGGGCGATATCTGCAACGGTTTTAATATCCAGGATCTCATTTTTTGGATTAGCAATCGTCTCTCCAAAGAATGCTTTTGTGTTTGGTTTGACAGCATCTCGCCATGATTGTGGATCAGCTGGATCTTTGACGAAAGTTACGTCAATTCCAAACTTTGGAAGTGTGTAATGAAATAAATTATAAGTTCCACCGTAGAGGCTTGGGCTAGAGACGATGTGATCGCCAGCTTCGGCGATATTCATAATTGCAAATGCAGTCGCAGCTGATCCTGAAGCAAGCAGCAAAGCTGCTACACCACCTTCAAGTGCTGCAATTCTCTGCTCAACTGCATCTTGAGTTGGATTCATGATGCGGGTGTAAATGTTTCCTAGTTCAGCTAATGAGAACAAGTCAGCTGCATGTTTAGTATCTCGAAATTGATAGGCCGTTGTTTGATACAGAGGTAGTGCTCGTGCTCCAGTTGTTGGATCGGGAGTTTGCCCCGCATGAATTTGTAGTGTTTCAAAGGACCAGTTGTTTGACATTAATTCTCTCCATCGCAGTAGGTGTCAGGAGTCTGCAAACGTTGGTATGTCTTTTTAAGTCACTAAATTGAGTTACTTAAATTTGTGATACCGCGCTTATCAGTTTCCTGACCAGTTCGTCACCCGGAGCACCCCACCGCGTTGGAGGGTTGCCGCCTACTAAGCCGTGGCTAAAACGTAGGACTCGTGAACAGGAAAAGCATAGCCCAAATCTCACAAATAAAAAATTGAAGAGAAATTGTCATTCGAGCCAAATTTTGTCTAAACCCTCACAGAACTTGCAACTTATTTGCACCTGGCCTGCGGCAGCAAATGTA
>CAMCYA010000020.1 GCA_945883675.1 Bifidobacterium breve | reverse complement strand
CTGCAGCACCGCTCATGTCCGACTTCATCGCTTCCATACCTGCTGCCGGTTTTAGCGCTAATCCACCTGTATCAAAAGTTATTCCCTTACCAACGTAGGCGTATCTTTTTACGGATTTACCTTTAGGGGTATAAGAAACATGAAGAAGTCGAGGGGGATTTGCCGAACCTTGACCTACTCCAATGATTCCACCGAAACCCTGGCTCTTTAAAGCCTTTTCATCCCAAACCTGGATCTTTATTCCCGATTTTACGCCCCCTGCTAATTTCACTTCTGCTGCAATTTTTTTACAAAAGGACTCTGGAGTTAAATGGCTCGGTGGCATGTTAATCAAATCTCTTACCAAGAATGCATATCGCGCGATTATCTCAGCCCGTGATGCCGCTGATTTGCCCTGCGCATTGTTTGCCAATTTAGAGTAGATGGTTATGTTTTTAATTGGCTCTTTGTGGTTAGCTTTTGTTGAGCCTTTAAATGTTGTGAAGTTATATGCACCAAGTGCTGCCCCTTCGGCAACGGCGGCAAGCTCTGTGGTTTTCTTGGCTGGTAAGGCAAAGGTGGCAGAGGAGTTTCCATGTAGCTCACGAGCAGCGCTTCCTGCAGCTCGACGCAGTGTTTCATGTGAGTACGATGCCGATTTTGCACCAAGTCCGGTAAAGACCATGAGTCTTACAAGTGTGCCGGGAATCTTTACTACTTCGTCAGCTTTACCTGTCGCCCCTACATCTACTAATTGAGCGATGATTTTTTTGGAATCGATAACCATGTCACCCGATTCGATGGCCAATCCACCCTTTGAATCAGTGGAGGCTAATCCCAATACTAATATTTCATCTTTAACGACGCCATCAGAAATTCTAATTTTGCTCACAGAGCCAAGCCTATTAGAACTATTGGTAGGTTTGCGCAATGAACACTTCGCCACTTAACGATAAACATCTAGCCCTTAAGGCCAAGATGTCAGATTTTGGTGGCTGGATGATGCCTATCGAATATCCGGGCTCTGGCGTCCTTATCGAACACACGGCAGTTCGTGAGCGAGTGGGCATCTTTGATGTTTCGCACCTAGGGAAAGCCAGCGTTATAGGACCCGGAGCTTTAAATTTTCTGAACACAATTCTTACTAATGATCTAGAAAAAATCGGCGATGGATCGGCGCAGTACACGCTCTTATGCGATGAAAATGGTGGAGTTGTCGATGACTTGATTGTTTATCGAAAGAGTGAGACTGATCTGTTTTTGGTACCTAACGCTTCAAATACAGCAGAAGTCGTAAGGATCCTTCAAGAGAAGGCACCAGTTGCAGTTACGGTAAAAAATTTACACACCGAGTACGCAGTGATTGCAATTCAGGGTCCACTAGCTCCAAAAGTCTTAGAGAGCCTTGGAATAAAAGCAGATATCGAATATATGGCCTTTACTCATTCAAATATCAGTGGAGCTGAAGTAATTGTTTGTCGAACTGGCTATACAGGAGAGTTGGGATTTGAAATCTTGCCCAAGATTGCTGATTCTTCTTTGGTTTGGGATCGTTTAGTCGAAGCGATGAAAGAGTTCGATGGAGTTGTTTGCGGACTAGGAGCTAGAGACACTTTGCGAACTGAGATGGGCTATCCGCTGCATGGGCATGAACTCTCACCTGAGATTTCACCCTTGCAAGCAAACACATCTTGGGCAGTAGGTTGGGATAAAAATTTGTTTCTTGGTTCAAAAGTTTTAAAAAATGAAAAGGAAGCAGGGCCAAAGCGCAGAAGCATGGCTTTGAAATCTTTAGACAAAAATATTCCGCGGGCAGGAATGGTTGTGAAGAACGCTGAAGGTCAAGTCGTTGGAGAGGTCACAAGTGGCACTTTCTCTCCATCGCTAAAAATTGGAATTGCCTTAGCTCAAGTAAATTCAGATATTAAAGTAGGGGACAAGTTAGTTATTGATGTAAGAGGCAGACAGGGAGATATTGAAGTAGTAAAGCTTCCCTTTGTAACTTCTCATGTTCGTTGAAACTAATCGCAGCAGCCGATCAATTACCAAATTTCGACTCAGTGAAAGTTATGGGAGCTATGAACGCAGCTCGAGTGTGAGTTCGATTTAGGGCAGAAAGAATTGATCGACCTGTGATAAGTATTAAAGTTGAAGTAAAGATTGCTCTTGGAATATCCCAGGCCATCGCAGTCAAAAAGTGAAAGCTAAAAAACCTGTAGATATTCTCAGTGATCGGACCGCCAGGAATATATGAGAGTTGGGTTCCTGTACCGAGAGTCCATGGCCAAAACTGTAAGTCCATTAAGGTTCCAAAAAGCATAGAAGCAAATGCACCGAAAGTAGCAAGAAGAATAATTTCCGCCCTTCCTCCTAACTTCTTTGGTAGCGATCCAGCCATCATTCCAATCCAAGCTGCAGCAAAAATTTGGTAACCGAGCCAAGGACCCATGCCACCGGTAAGAAGTGCTGATGCAAACATTGAGATTATGCCTAGCAAAAATCCGAAAGACGCCCCAAAAACGCGCGCACTTAAAATCAAAATAAACCACATCGGTTCTATTCCAACCGCGCCAGCCCCGAGTGGGCGAAGAGCGGCAATGATCGCCGACAAGATACCTAGTAGCGCAATAGATTTTGCATCCAATCGTGAATTAGAAACCTCAACAATCACAAGCAAAACAGCCAGTGCAATTGCACTCCAAAAAATAAGCTGTGTTTGCGGCACGTTTGCGCTGGAATAGAAAAAGGGCCAAAGAAAACCAGTTGCACTGAGCAATGAAGCGCCAGAAAGAACGAGAATACTCTTCCTGTGCAACCTAACAACATCTGGAGTGAATCGGCTCATGATATTTCAATCGCTGCAGTGACATCCCTGACGCGCAACCAGGGATGTGGGGACATTACTTTTGCCACTTGTGGCGCAAATGCTGGGGATGAAAGCAAAACGTCAAGAGTCGTGCCATCTGCAACTTTTTCGCCATCTGCAATAAAAATTACTCTAGTCGCCAAATCTGCAACTAGCTCGACATCATGGGTAGCAAGAACAACGCACTTGTCATAACTTTGAGCAAAAGAAATCAGTATTGAAACAAGTTCACGTTTAGCCTGATAATCCAATCCACGTGTTGGTTCATCCAAAATTAAAACTTGCGGATTAGATGAGAGAATCACGCTAAGTGCTAAACCAAGTCGTTGCCCTTCTGAAAGATCTCGAGGATGTGTGTGACCGGACACTCCAGGGACAAGTTGTTCCAATAAAGCCGCAGTCGTGCCTGGTCTAACTTCGTTGTCTCTATCGGCTTGTTCGCACTCTAAGTTAACGCTTTGCCCATAAAGAAGATCGCTAGGTTCCTGTGGAATGTAGCCAATGCTTTCTCTACGAGATTTGCCCTTCAAACTCTGCGGATTAATACCTGAGACCTCAACACTCCCTTTTGCATGTTGAGCAATACCTGCCATCGCTTTAAGTAGTGAGCTTTTTCCGGCACCATTTCTTCCCATCAGGGCAACAATTTCGTTGCCATGAATATTGGCCGTGAAATTCTTTACTGCATTGTGGCCGGGGTAGGAGACCGACAATGAATCGATCTTTATACGTAATGAATTATTGGAAGTAGTTGCAGGTTCAACGCTCTGGTATTTCTTATCTCTAAGATCTTGCGTCATCCTGCGCATTTCACGAACCGTTGTTCCAATTTCATGTAGTCCTAAAGCCCTTGCTAATTCAACAATAGGAGGTGCTATAGGGGAGTCGACCATTATTTGTTCGGGAGAACCGATCTTGGTTTCACCTTGTCCGTTGATATAAACAACGCGATCGGCGAATTGGATAACTCTCTCCAATTTATGTTCTGCAATAACAACAGTAAGACTTAAATCATGAACCAGCCGCTGGAGAATCGACAGTACTTCTTCTGCTGCAATTGGATCCAGGGCGCTAGTTGGTTCATCTAGAACAAGAACCTTAGGATGCGTAACCAAGGCAGAACCAATAGCAACTCTTTGTTGCTCACCACCACTTAATGTTGCAATGGTTCGATTTCTTAGTGGTGCAAGGCTCAAAAGATCTAGAATCTCTTCGACTCTTTTGCGCATGACATCATTTGGCAGATTTAGATTTTCCATACCAAATGCAAGTTCTTCTTCTACGGTATCTGTAACAAAACCATTGAGTGGATTTTGCCCAACAATGCCAATTAGATGCGCCATTCCACCAGGCTTGACTAGTTGAGTTGAAGTTCCATCAACGGTTACATCTCCTGCCAAGATGCCACCTGTGTGATGAGGCACCAAGCCGTTGATCAGACGCAAGAGAGAAGATTTGCCAGATCCAGTTGGTCCGATCACGAGGACCATTTCACCTTCTACAATTTCCAGGTTTAAATTCTCAAGAACTGTTGTGGTCGAATTTGGGTAGATTAATGAGACATTGGAAAATTTGATCATGAAACACCAACTACGGCAATTGCAGAGATGATCACAAAAGAATCTAAGTAACTCCACTTAATGGGTCGGTATCGGGATCGCTTGGAGCTAATTCCGTAACCACGCGAATCCATTGCAGCGGCCAGATCTAATGACCGTGCTAGAGACTCTTCCAGAAGTGGTATCGCAATTCGTTTCCAAGATTTGAAACCACGAGACGATTGGCCTCGTAACAATTGTGCTTGTCGAATCCGAGAAACAGAGGTTACAAGCTGGGGTAATGCAGAGGTTGCAATAACTATTGAAACACCGAACTCGTATATATAGACAGGAAGCGTACGAAGCAATCGATGAGGGCTTGTCAAAGAGGCTGCAGCACCGAAAATCAAAATGATCGCACAGATCAAAATTCCCTCACTCAATGCCGAGGTAAGTCGTTCAGAGGTGACCGCGCCACCAATTCGAATGCCAGGCATCCAACTGGGCAATTGCACGATGGGAAGAGTTAAAACTGTATTTCCTGGAATTGGCACCCCAATTAACATTCCAATGACTGTGCGAATCATCAAGATCCATAGGGAAAGTTTAAGAGTCCATGTAAAACTTCTTCCCCACGGCGCATCTTCACGCAACCAAAAAACTAAACCTGCAACTGCACCCACACATAGAAGGCTCAAAACTGTACTTTGGAAGCGAATAATTGCAATCGCCAAAAGCCCAGCCCAGATCCACCATGTCAGTGGGTGCAGTGAAGGTTTTTTCATAGGGAATTACTTACGAAATTCCTCTGGTGCTTCAACTTCAATCCCACATTCTTTTGCCGGGTATCCATTAATTCCGCAGATCAATCCGGAACTTCCTGCATTAATTTTTGTAACTTGACCAAGCACATCACTTCCGAGAGCCGCTGGATCAATGACGACACACTCTTGAACAAACTCAGGAGTTGATTCACCTTCTGGTTGCAAAGACTTTGGCCCAAAATCAACTAAGAGTCCAATCCGTTTCTTTCCTTCAACTGCTGGGGTAGTTCCACAAATCGCCTCAAAGGATGGAGTCGATTTAGGTGCAAGGGCATCTGGCATAGCGTCGCTACTAAAGGTAAAGGCCCAACCTTCCACGGAACCATCTTTAACATCTACGGTTGGCCCTGTCATTGCTGGTGTCCATGAGCTATCACCAGGAGCAGCTTGGAAGTAACCCCAATAACGGTAGCCTTTTTCAACGGGGGTGTCGCTGCAACCGCTTGCAAGTAATACGATTGCGATTACGGATAAAAATATTTTGCTTTTCATTTCTGTGGAGCCTCTCAAATAATAAAGAGCATCACAGGGAGTGGACCGCACGAAGGTTTCGATCAACTGATCCGAACCTGGCGTAAGGAGCACACCCCGCAGACCTCGGCGGGTGTTTTCTCTAATCTCTCCGAGTAGGTAATCCGACTTACTTCACATACCTATTTTCAGCCGATTGCAGAGCTACGGCTTTCATAAAATATGAAGTTCACGGTTGCGGGTCAGCGTCGGATTTACACCGAACTTCCCCTACGCAGTGAGCTATTTAGTTGTGTGCGTACCAAACCACAAGGATTGCAGGTTGGCAACAAGGCTCGCTCAACGTAGGCTTCTATACATGGAATACAGACGCCTTGGTAGCACCGGAATGTATGTCTCAGAAATAGCATATGGAAACTGGATAACCCATGGTGGCCAGATCGAATCTGATGCCGCAATTAAATGTGTAAAGACTGCTCTTGACGAAGGAATTACAACCTTCGACACAGCTGACGTTTATGCCGGAACAAAAGCAGAAGTTGTGCTCGGCAAAGCGTTAAAGGGTGTACCGCGTGAATCGTATGAACTCTTCACTAAGGTTTACTTTCCCACAGGTCGTGGAAAAAATGATCGCGGTTTATCTCGAAAACACATTATCGAGTCGTGTAACGCATCCTTAAAGCGTCTTCAAACCGATCACATCGATCTTTATCAGATGCACCGATTTGATTTTGAGACACCATTGGAAGAGTCACTCAGCGCTTTTGATGATTTGATTAGATCCGGCAAAGTTCACTACATTGGATTTTCTGAGTGGAATGCCTCTCAGATTAATGATGCACTAAAGATTCAAGATGCTCGTAATTACAACAGGTTCGTATCGAGTCAACCTCAGTATTCAGCACTTTGGCGCGTTATTGAATCAGAGATAATTCCATTGTCGGCCAAAGAAGGTATAGGGCAAATTGTTTGGTCCCCATTAGCGCAAGGCGTGCTCACAGGTAAGTATCGGCCTGGAAAGAAAGCTCCCGCCGGTTCACGAGCTACCGATAAAGCATCAGGTGCCAACATGATTAAAGGTTGGATGCGGGAGGAAGTTCTAGTTGCAGTGCAAAAGCTTCAACCAATAGCTAAAGAAGCTGGACTCACAATGAGTCAATTAGCGATCGCTTGGGTGTTGCAAAACCCACATGTTTCTACGGCCATTATTGGTGCGACCAAGCCTTCTCAAGTTCGCGAAAATGTGAAAGCCGCAGGAGTAAAGTTAGATCCGAAAGTAATGAAGGCTATTGATGATGCATTAGGCAATCTCCCGGAAACAGACCCTGCTAAGACTCAAAGCCCGAAACCTAGATCTTAGTTAACTTTTCTACTTAAAACTCTCGCCTACTTTTACTGAAGGATGTGGCGCACGCAACCTTCTCATCTGTGTTGATCGCAGCCAGGCATACATACCTAAACCCTTAGTTGGGGCATCGGGAAATTTCTCTGAAACAATTTTGCGTATTCGACGTGCAAGGAAGAACCCATCGATAACTGCAAAAAGTAAAACTCCGTACATGAGAGCAATTGCAGCAATCTGTACTGCGGCAACAGGGATTAACGTCAAAATTAGTACAAGAAAAATTATCGGTAGAAAGTATTCTCCTGTTGACCTTCTGGAATCTACATAATTGCGAACGAATCTGCGCACAGGCCCGCGGTCGCGAACTGGCAAAGCCGAATCCTCACCACGCAGATAGGCAGCACGTTGAATCATGCGATTTTGCTTCGCAAGAGCTTTAGCCGCCTTTTTCTGTTCTCTGCCAACGATTGGTGAAAGCGATGAATTCTTTCTTTTGGACTCGGAATCCTTGCGCTTAGGAGTGGCGTGACCTTTGCCCGTGCTGTCTTGTCCTTGAGGTGTCATGCGACAAATTGTAGAGGGCTGATCGCGCAAGTTAAACTCGCTAGGCGATGGTGCGGGGAGTAGTATTTGCCGTATAGATAGAGGCAAACAAGGACTTTTAGCCAGGGAGAGCAAACATGACAACTGAAGCAACCACAACAACGGCAGGTATTTTGTTAACTGATGTAGCCGCAACAAAGGTCTCAGCTCTGCTGGCTCAAGAAGGCCGCGATGACTTAAATCTGCGAGTGGCTGTTCAACCGGGTGGCTGTTCTGGATTGAAATACCAGTTGTACTTTGATGATAGAAACATGGACGGTGACATTGTCCGTGAATTCGGTGCAGTAAAAGTTATTACTGACAAAATGAGTGATCCTTATCTGTCAGGTGCCACAATCGATTTTGTAGATACGATCGAAAAGCAAGGGTTCACTATCGATAATCCAAATGCTGCAGGCTCATGCGCATGCGGCGATTCTTTTAACTAAAAAAACTTATTACACATAAGATCCCAACATGAAAATTGGTGTTGCGGGCTCGGTTGGTATTGACCATCTAATGGTCTTTTCTGGGAAATTTACAGACTCACTAGTCGAAGGCTCCTTGGAGAAAGTCTCACTATCTTTTCTAGTCGATAGCATGGATGTTCGCCGTGGAGGATGTGCAGCCAATATTGTCTTTGGAATGGGTGTCCTAGGTCTTGAACCCATACTCATTGCAGCCGTCGGTAAAGATTGGGCAGATTACGACTCGTGGTTAACGCGACATGGAGTTAATACCTCCCAGGTTCTTATCTCAACGACGCTTCACACTGCGCACTTTGTAGTAACTACCGATCAGAGCTTGAATCAAATTGCTTCATTTTTCCCAGGTGCAATGAGTGAGGCTAGAAACATAGAGCTCTCTCCAATAATGGACAAGGTGGGCCGTTTGGACTTGATGGTCATTTCACCCGATGACCCCAGAGCGATGTTGAATCACTCAGATGTCTGTCGTCAATTATCTATTCCATTTGCCGCTGATCCCTCACAACAGATGGCGCGAATGAACGGTGATGAGATTAAGGCGCTCATTGAAGGAGCCACGTATCTATTTCTCAACGAATACGAATTAGCGTTAGCGATGCAAAAAACTGGGTGGAGTGATCGAGAGATTCTAGAGAGAGTTAAATACCGAGTTGTCACACTAGGCTCCAAGGGAGCTAAGGTCGAAAGCGCAGCAGGTGAGTTTGTACAGGTTGGATGTCCAGTCGAAAAAGGCAGAGTCGACCCGACAGGAGTTGGTGACTCATTTCGATCTGGTTTTATTGCAGGTCTAGCCTGGGGCGTATCGCACGAGCGTTGTGCACAGTTGGGAGCAATGATCGCTACCTATGTCATAGAAACTTTGGGTACTCAGGAATATAGATTTACCAAGCCCGAATTTGTGGAGAGATTTGCGTTGGCATATGGTCAAAGCGCCGCCGATGAGATTGCCCTGCACCTTAAATAACCCCTATCGAGTGTGAGGAGTGCCACCACTTACCGAACATGGCCTCGTGCAACGCTCACGCCAAATACAAACTATCCTTAGGCCCATGCGATTTAGCCCTTTAACAACACGCCTTCGAGGGCTTTTATTGGCGGCACCAGTTCTTTTACTAACTAGCTGTTCAAAAGTATCTGGACTTGGGTTAGAAGAGGGTGTCACAAGTGTCAACGATCAAACTGTTCCATTGTGGCAGGGTGCTTGGATCGCCGGTGGTGTAGTTGGCGTCATCACTCTCATATTGATTTTATGGCCTGCTGTTTTTCACCGCGGCAAAAAAGATGGACCCGAATTTCCGAAGCAAACCCAGTACAACATTCCTGTTGAAGTTGCATACACAGTAATTCCATTCATCATTGTGGCAGTTCTATTTTTCTACACAGTTCAAAAGCAAAATGTAATCACGAATACGACTGGTAATTATTCCCATGAAATTTCGATCAATGCATTTCAGTGGTCGTGGCAGTTTGAATATCCAGAGGCAGGACCAGAGGCTGTAGTAACGGGTACAACGGGACAACCACCTACGCTAGTCGTTCCTATTGGTGAATCAGTTCGATACACATTAAATGCAAACGATGTTGTGCACGCCTTTTACGTACCGAGTTTTGCTTTCCAGATGCAGGCCCTTCCTGGAGTGACCAATTACTTTCAATTTACGGCAAACAAGCTCGGTGAATATCGAGGCTACTGCAATATTTTGTGCGGTCGATCTCATACCTACATGCGCTTTAACGTCAAAGTAGTAACTCTCGCCGAATACAACGCTTATCTTGAAACCTTGAAGGGGAGCCCAGCATGACCACGTATGCCGAACGTCCTACTATTTCATCGCCACCACCCCTGCAATCGCCCAAAGGGAAGTCTTTTGTAAAGTGGATAACATCAACTGATCACAAGACGATCGGTTACCTTTACCTGCTCACCTCTTTTGCCTGGTTTCTAGTAGGTGGAGTTTTAGCTCTTGCCTTACGTACAGAGCTTGCCCGTCCAGGAATGCAGTTCTTGAGCACTGAGCAGTACAACCAGATATTTACTATGCACGGAACAATTATGTTATTGATGTTTGCTACGCCGCTTTTCGTTGGCTTTGCAAATGTAATCATGCCGCTGCAAATTGGTGCGGCCGACGTTGCCTTTCCTCGCCTAAACATGCTTTCGTACTGGCTGTACTTATTTGGTTCTTTGATGGCCTTTGGCGGATTCCTCTCACCCGGGGGAGCGGCATCATTTGGTTGGACTGTTTATGCACCGTTATCTAACGCAACGTATTCACCAGGAATTGGTTCAGATCTTTGGTTAGTTGGATTGGCAATAAGTGGTGTGGGAACAATTCTCGGGGGCGTTAACTTCATAACAACAATTTTCACAATGCGTGCTCCTGGAATGACAATGTTCCGTATGTCTATTTTCTCTTGGAACGTTTTGCTCACTGCAATTCTCGTTCTACTCGCATTTCCACCTTTGGCAGCAGCCCTACTTGGCTTAGAGGCCGATCGATTATATGGAACTAACTTGTTTAATCCAGAAAATGGTGGAGTCATGTTATTCCAGCATCTTTTCTGGTTCTTCGGCCACCCTGAAGTTTATATTTTAGCTCTCCCATTTTTTGGAATCGTCACAGAGATTTTGCCGGTCTTTAGTCGCAAGCCAATATTTGGTTACAAAGGTCTGATTGCAGCAACCATCGCAATAGCAGCTTTGTCTGTCTCAGTCTGGGCACACCATATGTTTGCTAGCGGGCAAGTCCTCCTACCGTTCTTCTCATTTATGACCTTCTTAATTGGAGTTCCAACAGGTGTTAAGTTCTTCAATTGGATCGGAACTATGTGGCGTGGCCATGTAACTTTTGAGACCCCAATGTTATGGGTGATGGGCTTTTTGGTAACGTTCTTATTCGGTGGAATTACAGGAATCATTCTGGCTTCTCCACCTCTTGATTTTGCAGTCTCTGCCACTTACTTCGTCGTGGCACATTTTCACTATGTTCTATTTGGAACAGTTGTATTCGCGATGTTTGCCGGCTTTTACTTCTGGTGGCCGAAATTTACTGGTCGGATGCTCAATGAAACTTTGGGAAAAATTCACTTTTGGACTTTGTTCATTGGGTTTCACTTAACGTTCCTTATTCAGCATTGGCTGGGAATCAAGGGATTCCCACGACGCTACGCTGATTACTTAGCTACCGATGGCTTCACATTCATGAACACGGTTTCAACAATTGGCTCCTTCTTGTTGGCTCTTTCGATGATTCCATTTGCAATAAACATTTGGATCACTCGGAATGCGCCATTGGTTCAAGTCGATGATCCATGGGGCTATGGCTCTTCACTTGAATGGGCCACATCTTGTCCACCACCGCGTCACAACTTCCTGACAATGCCTAGAATTTCAAGTGAGCGACCAGCCTTTGACCTTCACCACCCGCACATAAAGACAGAAGGGCACTAATCAATCATGAAGGCATCATGGAAATTATTTGGCGGCCTTAGCGTCTTCTACTTCTTTTTAACCGTGGTCTATTGGTATGTGGGTGGTGAATCCGTAGGCATTGCAGGTCTGTTACTTTCGGGCTGCCTTGCAGGCATGGTCGGTTTTTATGTTTGGTTTACTCAAAAGAGAATCGGTGTAACTCTTCCAGAAGATAACGCAACTGCTGAAATCTCAGATGGTGCAGGCGAGTTAGGTTTTTACAGTCCTCATTCTTGGTGGCCACTTCCCGTAGCACTTAGCGCTTGCACAATGGGTCTTGGATTAATCATCGGCTGGTGGCTTGCACTCATTGGTCTAGGAGCATTAGTTATCTCTGTAATTGGAATGGTTACTGAGTATGAAAAGCCCCTTGCTTCACATTAATGAGTGAGGCTGCACAGTTATGAGTGATATTCGGGCGCAGATTCTGTCAACAGAAGAACCCTTCAAAACAGCAGCAAGAATTTCGATTGAGGCAACACCGGCAAAGATTTTCGACCTACTCTCTAATCCTCGAGCCCACCATCTATTCGACGGATCGGGAACGGTAAAGAATGCAGTGTCAGGCCCGGAGCGATTGTTTCTCGGAGCGAAATTTTCAATGTCAATGAAAGTTAAAGTGCCTTACCGGATCAAAAACACGGTCGTGGCATTTAATGAGAACCAGAAGATTTCATGGTGTCATTTAATGAAGTGGACTTGGAGCTATGAGCTAAAGGATTTAGGCGATGGCACCACTCAAGTAACTGAATCCTTTGATGCCAGTAATATCCCTGCATTTGCAACATGGTGGCTCAAGAAAACTGGAGCAATGGCACACAATCCAAAGTGGATGGCGAAATCACTAGTTTCTCTAAAGACAATAAGCGAGGCGTAAGCCAGATTTAGTGGCTCTCGATCTCCTTGAGATCTTCCGTAGATACTTTAGGAATCGCTACCGCGTTTGCATTACTCAAACGTGCACGGAGTTTGTTTTTTAGTGCACCGGCTCGTTTCACACCACGAGCATCAACAGCAGGAAGTTCCAATGCCGGTAGCTGCTCGTGTGAGGTAAGAATAAATGCCTTCTCAGGTGAGATTGGCTCATGAACTTCTACGAACTCACCACTTGGCATACGAAGTAAGCGACCAGTTTCGCGGCCGTGTAGTACTAATTCACGGTCAGCTCTTTGAAGCGAGAGACAAAGTCTTTTCGTAATGATGAATGCAAGAGGTGGGAGTATGAACACACCAAATCGTGTGCCCCACATGATTTGATTAATCGACAGGTCAAAGTGAGTTGCAATTAAATCATTTCCACCGTTGATAAGAGTGACCATCATGAATGTGAGTGACATTGCACCGAGAGCTGTGCGATTTGGAGCATTGCGTGGTCGATCAAGTAGGTGGTGTTCACGCTTATCACCTGTTATCCAACTTTCAATGAATGGATACAGAGCCATTCCTGTAAACAAAATTCCCGGAATGATCAAACCAGGAATTAAAATGTTCCACGAAACTGTATATCCAAAGAAGTAAGTCTCAATTGGTGGCGCCATACGAACAAGCCCATCTAGCCATCCCATGTACCAGTCTGGTTGTGAACCTGCAGAAATTTGTGCCGGTGTATATGGACCATAGAGCCAAATCGGGTTAATAGATGCGACGGCGGCAAGAAATGCTGTTACACCAAAGACGATAAAGAAGAATCCGCCAGCTTTAGCCATATACATAGGCATCAATGGATAGCCGACAACATTTTTCTCAGTCCGTCCCGGTCCTGGATACTGAGTGTGCTTCTGGTACCAAACCAACATTAAGTGCACCGTTATCAATGCTAAGAATGCACCCGGCAGGAGAAGAACGTGAACAATATAAATTCTAGGAATAAATAGCTCCCCAGGGAATACTCCACCAAAGGCAAAGTATGAAAGATAGGAGCCAACAACTGGAATTGCTTGAATGATTGCTTCAGCGATTCGAATTCCTGTTCCTGATAAAAGATCATCTGGAAGTGAGTAGCCAAGGAAGCCTTCAACAATTCCTAAGGTCAATAGCCCTACACCGATGATCCAGTTTCCTTCACGAGGTTTACGAAATGCACCAGTGAAAAAGACTCGCAGAAGGTGGGCAACAATTGCTGCCATAAAAATAAGTGCGGCCCAGTGATGAATCTGGCGCATCAACAAACCACCGCGAACTTCAAAAGATATATCCAAAGCCGAGGCGTAGGCAGCCGACATTTTGACGCCCTCTAAAGGTTGGTATGCGCCCTCGTAAACAACTTCACGCATTGATGGATCAAACCAGAAAGTAAGGAATGTTCCAGAGAGAAGCAAAATGATAAATGAATACAGAGCAACTTCACCTAAAAGAAATGACCAATGGTCAGGGAAAACTTTACGAAGACTCTTCTTCAAGAATGCGGCTGCACCAGTTCGCTCATCTACATAATTAGCAACTTGGCCTAACTTTGCTTCAACTGTCATTATTTTTCACGCCCCCAGAAACTAGGTCCTACCGGTTCAGAAAATGGTTTACGAGCGATGAGGTAGCCCTCATCGTCCACAGTGATATCTAACTGCGGAAGTGGTCTGGCCGCAGGTCCAAATATGACCTTTGCGGCCCGTGTTACGTCAAAAGTTGATTGGTGACATGGACACAACAGATGCTTGGTTGTCTGCTCATACAAGGCGACGGCACAACCCATGTGTGAACAGATCTTAGAAAAGGCGATTATGCCTTCGTGTGTCATGGCCAAACGATCTGGCTCTAAATTGAACTCAGCTGGGCGAAGTCGTATTAATAACAACGCATCTTTTGCGATGTCATCTAAATGGCGATCTTTGGGATCGGCAAACTCGGGCATTACTTGGGCTACAGAACCAACCTCTAAATCTGATGCCTTGATTCGGCGATCACCAGGATCGGTAACCAAGTATGTTCCAGATTTCCAATTCGTCATTTTCTGTTCGGGCCCAGGCAATGGTCCAAGATCGCGCAATAACAAAATAGGGGAGAGAGCAGAAAGACCTAGGGCCGCTCCTAATGATCTTTTAATGAGTGATCGACGACCAAGACCAGAACTAGATACACCCTCTTTAACGGTATCAACAAAGGCTTTTCGATCCTCTTCAGGTGAGCGAAACTCATGGCGCTGCATTACAACTTCTTGATCCGGCATCAAAGTTTTTGCCCAATGAATTGCACCGAGTCCGATAAAGAACAACGCTATTGCCATTCCTAAACCCAGACCTAGTTGGTGCGCGTTTTGGCTGCCCATGATAGGGATGAAAATAAATAGATCATCAGGTACAAAGATATAAGAAATAATCAACAAAACAGTACCCAAGGCAGAAATGCCAAACATCGCAGCAACTTGTCGTTCTGCACGATCTGCAGCCTTTGGATCGGTGTCAGTTTTGCGATGAACGTGAGCCGGCAGACCTGGATCTTTAATTGGTTCTAGTTGACTGCTCATCTTTTACTTCGCCTTTGTGGCTAGCCAAACGGCTACACCGATTAATAAACCAAGACCTAAAGTCCAAGCAAGAAGTCCTTCAGTTACTGGACCCACTCGACCTAGTGAGGCTCCACCAAGATTTGGTTCGGCCTCTGCTGATTTAATCCACTTGATTATTGAAAGTTTTTCTTCCGGTGTAATTGTTTTGTCATTGAATACCGGCATTGCCTGCGGACCTGTAACCATTGCTTCATAGATATGCTTTGGAAGCACACCCATCACAGTTGGTGCGTATTTACCTTGGGTTAAAGCCCCGCCTTGTCCTGCAAAGTTGTGACACATTGCGCAGTTATTTCTAAATAACTCTCCACCTTCGGCAGTACTTCCATCTCTTTCGAAGTTGAGCAATTCCATTCCAGGAATCTCTGGACCTGGTGCAAGAGATGCAACATATGCAGCTAATGCCGCTACTTCTTCGTCATTGTAAACAGGTGCCTTTCGCATAGCCTGTGTACTCATGTCGGCCATTGGCATGCGCCCGGTACCAACTTGGAAGTCAACGGAAGCTGCACCGACTCCAATAAGGGATGGTGCAACAGATACACCTTCGGCATTTAGTCCATGGCATGAAGAGCATCCCTTTAAGAAAATCTGTCGACCTTCTTCAATCAAAGTTGAACGTTCCACTGCGCTAGTTTCACTAGCGGTAGTTGCACTTGCAACACTAAAGGTGCCGCCAATTCCAAGGAGTGCAAATATCAAAAGAAGTGGCGCTGCTGCCTTATGGCGGCGAAAGCGGGATAAACGTTTCACAGAGTTCCTTTGCTACTTAATGAGATAGATCGCAGAAAACAGTGCGATCCATACAACGTCGACGAAGTGCCAGTAATAAGAGACAACTATTGCAGTAGTGGCCTGTTGACTCGTAAATCTGCGAGCTTTAGATACACGGACCATCACAATTAGAAAGGCTATTAGGCCACCAGTCACATGCAGGCCGTGGAATCCAGTTGTAACATAAAAGACTGATCCAAATGCATTTGAAGACAGCGTTAAGTTTTCACTAACCAGCACGGCATATTCATAAACTTGACCTGCAACGAAGAATCCACCCATTAATACTGTTAGGGCAAACCATTCGCGCATTCCCCATTTATTTACTTGCAAAAGTGATCCAGTTCGGCGATTTTGAAAACGCTCCGCAGCGAAAACACCGAACTGGCAAGTTACTGATGACAAAACCAAGATCGTTGTATTAAAAGCAGCGAAAGGTATGTTGAGAAGCTCGGTTGATTCGAGCCAGATTTGCGGGCCCTGAACAGCACGAATCGTGAAGTACATTGCAAAGAGTGCAGCAAAAAACATTAACTCACTTGAAAGCCAAACAATCGTCCCAACAGCAACGGCGTTGGGACGAGTGATCTTGTGATGGTCAACGATGCTGGTCATGGGGGAGATTATTCCCGAAAATGCTACCCGCGTCTGCCTGGCTACCCCTCAAAGGCCATCGTTTTCGCTACCTATCGCGTGAAACCGATCACCCTAATATCGGCTTTTCTTGGCGTTAAAAATGGATGAAAGATCTTGCTCCTGGCAATAGACTTTTGCCCATGGCCGATACAAAAAAACAGATCATCGTCTATTCAGATGATTCATCAGTTCGCGCCTCTGTAATCTCGGCGTTAGGAAAACGTGCTGCAAAAGACTTACCAGAACATGATTTTCACGAATTTGCTACCGCACCAGCCTTGAGGGCCTATATCGATACCAAGAATCTTGCAGGAGGCTTTCGAGCCGATCTTTTTATTCTAGATGGTGAGACTTCACCAGAGGGCGGCCTGGGAGTGGCAAGACAGCTCAAGGATGAAGTCTTTAACTGTCCACCTGTTTTGGTGATTACGGGAAGACAGGAAGATTCTTGGTTGGCTGCATGGTCGATGGCCGAGGCATCAGTTGTCCATCCAATAGATCCATTTACATTAGCAAAAACTGCAGCGGAGTTACTGCGCGGGGCAACGCCAACTTCGGCATAACTTTAACTATGGGTCAGTCGCAGTGGCAGGAACACATTTCAGAGTTAGATTCTGGTCACGATTTATCTGTTGAATCTGTTCAATGGTGCATGAATGAGATTCTTACTGGACAGAGTTCAGATGAGATGATTAAACGGTTTTTACTCTCCTTAAAAAGTAAAGGCGAGACGCCTGAAGAAATTGGCGCATTGGTGTCACAGATGTATAGATATGCAAGCCCCATTTCAATCACCGAGCGGGCAGTAGATACCGTTGGCACAGGCGGCGATGGCGCAAACACAATAAACATTTCAACAACAGCGGCAATAATTGCAGCGGCAGCAGGGGTTAAAGTAATTAAGCACGGCAATCGAGCAGCAACGTCAAAATCTGGATCAGCTGATCTGCTGGAAAGCCTCGGTATTAATATAAACCTAGATGGAAAAGGTGTTGAAACAACCTTTGCCCAGCTTGGTATTGGTTTTTGTTTCGCGCCAATTTTTCATCCAGCGATGCGCTTTGCCGCGGCGGCGAGAAAAGAGCTTGGCGTTCCAACTGTCTTTAATATTCTGGGTCCACTTGCTAATCCTGCTCAACCGAAGGCGGCTGCAATTGGAGTTGCAAATAAGGATATGTTGCCGGTGATGGCGCAAGTACTCGCAGAAAAAGATGTTGATGGTTTTGTCTTCAGGGGAGACGATGGAATCGATGAGATAACTCTTGCAACTACAACAACCATGTTAAGTCTTCGTGATGGAAAGATTACATCTGAACAATTTAATCCAGAGGATCTGAGAATTTCCCGCGCTCCGATCTCAGAGTTGAAAGGCGGCGACAGTTCCCATAATGCATCCATAACATCGGCGATTTTCGAGGGTGAACGTGGAGCACCTCGGGATGCTGTTTTGTTGAACGCTGCTGCAGCTATCGCTGCATACGAGGCTCGGTTTGAGTTGAATCTCATTGAGCGAATTGCTTTAGGGTTTGAAAGAGCTACCGATGCAGTTGATTCAGGGGCGGCCAAAGAGTTAGTGAACCAATGGGCAACGCTGAGTCAACAACTTCACATTGCGCCTTAGATCCTGACTCGAATTTAAAACTGTAAAGAAATTCCGATATAGGCGTACTCTCGACTCATGGCAATAAGCGGTGCACCACAAGGGTGGATTTCCGATTGGGCTGCTTCTGGTAGCGGTGAGAATGCAAGAATTGGAATCATCTTGGTTCACGGATTTACTGGATCACCAGCCTCCATGCGTCCATGGGGAGAGTTTTTAAATTCAAAGGGTTATTCCGTAAGAGTGCCTTTACTTGCAGGACATGGAACCAAAGTTGAAGACCTAAACAAGGTTAAATGGCAACAGTGGCCGGCCAAGATAATTTTTGAGATCGAGCAAATCTCGAAATCATGTGACCAGATTGTTTTAATTGGATTATCAATGGGCGGTGGCACCATTCTCAATGTGGCCGCATCCTTGAGCGGTGGAGATAAAAATATAGCCGCGTTGATATTGGTCAATCCAATGATTCATGTGCGAGGAGTTCCAGCCGAGTTGGCCTATTTTTTATCTCGCTTTCAATTGCTGCGTAAAAGTGTTGGAGATGACATCAAGCGTCCGGGAATGACCGAATGGGGTTATGACGCTCTTCCAACTCGCGGCGTACATCAACTCTTGAAAATGCTCCGCATAACAAGGCGCAATCTGCCAACAATAAAGATTCCGATACAGCTATTTCACTCTGTTGAAGACCATACTCTTCCAGTCAGTAATACCGAAATTGTATTGAAAGAGATCGGATCAACTGAGAAACAGAGGATTGAACTAGTAAATAGTTATCACGTCGCCACCATGGATTATGACCAAGAGTTGATCTTTCAAAACTCCTTGACATTTATAGAAGGATTGAACGCTAAGTAAAAAGATTGAATCAGCTAGATATCTCCGGAAATGATTAAATCCGCAAGTGGAAAACGCTCACGCGGTAGCGATTCTCGCTCCCTAGCTTGTCCTTCAGGAAGATTTTCAGGCGGTCCCTGCCGGCCAATGGCTAGAATTACAATGCAATCACGCTGCCCAGAGATATCAAATGTCTTGTTCATTTTCTCTTTATCAAAACCGATCATCTGGTGAACAATAAAACCTCGATGGTGAGCTTCCACAGTCAACTGTGCTACTGCTAATCCTGTGTCAAAAAGAGCTATCGGTGGATGGATGTGACCTTCAGTTTTTTGTTCAACTACCACTGCTATCAAGGCTGAGGCTGTTGGGGCCCAGACCTGGTTAAAACCAGAAAGTGATTCGCAGATTTTTTTAAAAGTAGTATCCCCGCGCCTTGAAATGATAAATCTCCACGGTTGGAAGTTGTATGAAGAGGGTGCCCATCTGGCTGCTTCCAGAAACGCGGTCATATCTTCAGTGGAAATTACCGCTTGAGGATCAAATGAACGTGGGCTCCACCGTTCGGTGAGAATTGGATGGATTGGCACTGATGTTTCGGCTTTTTTCTGCATATGCAAACTCTAGACCAATGTATTGAGTCCTGAGTTAATTGAACCAGCGGACCATCCCAATTACTCCAGCTGTTGCATAAAAGAACTGGAGAAAAAGTATTCCTCTGTGTGCACCAATTTTCGCCCAGATCCCAATAAGAATCGAGGACGTAAGCAAAAGGGCGAAGCCCAGGAATTCTGCACCAATATTGAGTGCAATCAACATGGAATAGAAAATTGCAGTAACTACTCCAGCCCACTCCAAAAACTTTGCACTTTTCACAATTGCCGCCCTTCTATCTCTTTAACTGTAGATGAATTATTCATGACTCTTTGATTTGACCACTAGCTCATCTAATCCGATTCGATTTGCTACAAAACTATTGACAGGGGAATCACTTGGATAACCGATAGCAATTCCACAGAGCAATCGGTAATCCTTTGAGATATCAAACTCTTTACGAACAACATCATCCCAAACAGCTACGGCGCCTTGGGCACAGGTGCCGAGACCATGAGAGTGCGCAGAGAGCATTAAGTTCGACATCATTAATCCAGCATCTGATGCGGCATAAATATGAAGGCTTTTATGAATGTAAATGAACAATTCAACCGGTGCACCAAAAAATGAATAGTTTTTAGCCCATTGCTGATCTCGCGCCGCTCTGTCGCCACGCTTTACTCCAAAAAGCTCATAGAGCTCTTTACCAACTCTTTCTGAGCGCGGCTTGAGTTCTGGCGGATATGGTTTTGCGATACTTCGATTACTCGTTGGAAGCCCGTAACGAGAGTAAATGATGCGAAGTTTGCTTTTGAAACCTTTACGCAAAATTCGAGAAAGAGCCGCCCAACGGGACAAAAACTCCGAACTTATTCGATCGCGGGTCGCCCCTGTTGCCACTGCAACTTTGAAAGGTCGAGTGTTAGACCAACTTGCTGCGGTTAGAGAGTCTTTAAGAATCTGATCAAGAATCTCTTGAGGGACAGGAGTGGGCAGAAAGTCTCGAGTACTTCTGCGTGAAGCAAGAAACTTTGAGAAATCTTCTGAGTTAATGCCATTAATTAGATTATTCACGGATGAAGCCTAGCGAAATTGCATGGTACTCATCGGTAATTTCTCAAAATCTATACAAAATTAGATAGACCGCCAGAGTGAACATAATTGCCGCAACAGATAGATCTAGAATTTTCCAAAAGATTATCTTCACCATAAAT
>CAMCYA010000019.1 GCA_945883675.1 Bifidobacterium breve | reverse complement strand
AGGTCTTGGTGGTCGTCTCTATCGTGGTGAAACTTCGGTTGAGTTCATTGGTAAACGACGTCGCTGGTATGCAGTCTCTATTCTTTTCGTTCTTGTTTCAATTGGATCACTTGCTGTACAGGGTTTGCATCTTGGAATCGAATTCAAGGGTGGTTCTTCTTTCACAGTAACCACTAACTCTCCATCGGTCGAGCAAGCTCGCTCTGCAGTTCAATCGGCAGGTATTGATGGTGAACTAATCGTTCAAGTTATAGGCGATGACAAGGTAAGGGTTCAAACCGGATCTCTGGAAAGTGAAGCAAACAATGCTGTTCAGGATGCACTAGCTGCCAGTTTTGCAGTTGACGTTGCAACTATTGATACACAGATTATTGGACCATCTTGGGGAGAAGAGATTACGAGAAAGGCCCTATACGGACTCTTTGGATTTCTTTTTGTAATCATGATTTATTTGGCAATGGCATTGGAGCCAAAAATGGCTCTCGCCGCGATCATCGCGGTTCTACACGATGTGTTTATTACCGTCGGTATTTATGCGTTAGTAGGTTTTGATGTAACACCAGCAACTGTGATCGGCTTCTTAACTATTTTAGGCTATTCACTTTATGACACCGTTGTTGTGTTCGATAAGGTCCGCGAGAATACAAAGTCAATCACAGCCTCTTCAACAAAGACTTACTCTCAGGCTGTAAACCTTGCAGTGAATCAGACAATTGTTCGCTCGGCAAATACTTCCATCGTGGCACTTCTGCCTGTTGCTGCGATTCTATTTGTTGGTGCTGGTTTATTAGGCGCAGGAACTTTGAAGGATCTGTCATTAGCGTTATTTATTGGTCTGATTGTTGGAACTTACTCTTCAATCTTTATTGCACCTCCAATTTTGGCATCGCTGCGCGAAAGAGAGCCAGCAATGCAGGCGCTAGCAAAGCGAGTTAATGCGCGTTCAGGGGGAGTAGTTGCATCTGCAACTTCACAGGGTTCATCGCTTCCGATTATTGGTCGAGGACCGCGTAATCAACCAAAGCGTAAGGGTCGTAAGTAGGGATTTTTGTGGACACTTTGATTGCACCACTTATCAGTGCGCTCAAAGAAAATCATGCCTCGGTTAACTCTGAGGAGGTTGCTCGTGCATATGAAGTTGCAAAAGATGCCCACGAAGGACAACTTCGTAAATCAGGTGAGGAGTACATTACCCATCCAGTTGCGGTGGCAGAGATCCTGGCAAACTTAGGACTTAATCCAGCGACAATCATTGCGGCGTTGCTTCATGACACGGTTGAAGATACAAAGTATTCCCTTGATCAAATGCGGGCTGAGTTTGGTGAAGAGATCGCAAATCTTGTAGATGGTGTAACAAAGCTAGATAAATTAGCTTATGGACCAACCGCTGAGGCAGAAACTGTGCGCAAGATGGTGATTGCAATGTCCAGAGACATTCGTGTTTTAGTAATCAAGCTCGCTGATCGTTTACATAATGCTCGAACGTGGGCTCATGTCACACCTGAATCTGCCGAAAGAAAAGCTCGCGAAACTTTAGATATTTACGCACCCCTTGCACATCGTCTTGGAATGAACGCGATGAAATGGGAGTTGGAGGATCTATCCTTTGAAGTGCTGGAACCTAAAAAGTTTGAGGAAATATCGAGATTAGTAGCAGAGCGTTCTCCTTCACGAGCCAAATTAACGGCCGAAGTTATCGAAACGGTTCAAGCAGATCTACTTAAGGATCACATTGAGGCAATAGTTACGGGCAGACAGAAACACTTCTTCTCCGTCTATCAAAAAATGGTTGTTCGAGGACGAGAGTTCAATGAGATTTACGACTTAGTTGGAATCCGTGTACTTGTAAATGATGTTCGCGATTGTTACGCCGTTCTTGGCTCGATCCATGCGCGCTGGAGTCCTGTACCCGGCCGCTTCAAAGACTACATCGCGATGCCAAAGTTCAATCTTTATCAATCGTTACACACAACTGTAATTGGACCAACAGGCAAAGCGATAGAAATTCAGATTCGTACAAATGACATGAATGCACGAGCCGAACTTGGAATTGCCGCTCACTGGAAATACAAGCAAGGTCCGGATAATAACAACTCTTCACCGGAACTGTTATGGCTTCGCCAACTCCATGAATGGCAAAAGGAGACTGAAGATCCAGCGGATTTCCTAGAAGCGCTACGTTTTGATTTAGGTTCGCCAGAGGTTTTCGTTTTTACCCCGAAAGGCAATGTCGTAGCTTTGCCGGGTGGTTCGACGCCGGTTGACTTTGCATTTTCTGTTCACACCGATGTTGGGTTACGTTGTGCTGGAGCCAAGGTAAATGGCCGATTAGTTCCGCTTGAATCACGTTTGGTTAATGGTGACGTTGTTGAGATTGTTACTAACAAGGGTGAGAATGCCGGGCCAAGCCGAGACTGGTTGAACTTTGTACAAAGTCCTAGGGCTCGATCGAAAATAAAAGCCTGGTTTAGCAAAGAAAGACGTGAAGAGGCGATTGATGCCGGGAAAGAATCAATTGCTCGTCAGATGCGTAAAGCTGGACTACCCCTACAGAAGATATTTGCTGGTCATTCACTTCTCGAACTGGCTCACGATCTTAGATATTCAGACATTGATGGACTTTATTCCGCAGTTGGTGACGGACATGTTTCAGCATCTTCCATAGTAGAAAAGCTAGTTGCATCTTTGGGAGCAGAAGATTCACATCCTGAACCCACGATGGATGTATACCTCAATCGCGCTCCGACACAGCGACGCTCTAGCAATGCCATCGATGTTGAAGGAACAGATGATGTACTCGTAAAGCTTGCACGATGCTGTACTCCTGTTCCTGGAGACGAGATCATGGGATTTATTACTAAAGGAAGTGGTGTTTCGATCCATAGAACTGATTGCACAAATGCATCCGATCTGGAGAAACATCAAATGAATCGAGTGGTCAAAGTTAAATGGAGATTAGGTGCATCATCGGTATTTCTGGTCAATATCCAAGTCGAGGCACTAGATCGAGCTTCTTTGCTTGCAGATGTGACTAGAACACTTTCGGAACAGCATGTTAATATTTTGAGCGCATCAGTTAGTACATCAAAGGATCGAACTGCCTTCTCTCGCTTTACTTTCGAGATGGCCGATGCCACGCATTTAGATGCAGTCCTTGCCGCAGTGCGGGGGATTGAAGGCGTGTATGACGTTTACCGGACAACAAACAACTAGTCGCAGATAGGTTTAGCTGAACTCATCCAAACTCTTTTGAGCTTCGGCAAGCCAAATTTTTCGCGCTTGAGCAGACTCGCTGGCTTCACTAGCTTTCTTAGCGTTACCCGCAGAGGCTGATTTCGCAGCAATTTTTTCATAGCTTTCAATGGACGCAGTGAGTTGAGCAACAACTTCCTCGGCCCGCTTCTTCGCTGCAGGGTCAGTCTTTCTCCAGATGTCCGCCTCGGCCTCTTTGATTGTTTTTTCGACCGCATGGACGCGAGCATCGAGTGCTGCTCGCTTATCACGATGAGTCATTCCAATTTTTTCCCAAGCTCTTAAATGTTCAGACAAGGCTTTACGAGCGGTCTTTACATCCGTAAAGGGAAGTAATGCTTCGATAACTATTACTAACTCTTCACGCTTAATTAGATTGGCGGCCATAGTTACGTCGCGCTTTTCTAAGTCTGCATTTTTGGCGGAGAAGAATTGGTCCTGAGCGGCCTTAAAACGTCCCCATAGTTTTGCATCATCACTTGGTTTGCCCCGACCAGAGGCCTTCCATTGATCCATTAATGATTTGAATTTCTTTGCCGTGGGAACCCATTCAGTAGAGGTTGCTAATTTCTCGGCCTCAGAAACAATAAGTTTTTTGGCATCTGAGACAACAGATTGCGTGGATTCAAGTGCTGCAAAATGGGTCCTTCTACGCTTATCAAACTTATTTCTAGATGATGAAAAACGCTTCCATAATTGCGTATCAGTAGTTTTGTCTAAACGTGGCGCTGCTTTCCATTCATCCATAAGTACCTTGAGGCGATCTCCTGCAGTTTTCCAGCTTTCAGATAACGCCAGTGACTCAGCCTCAACAACAATCTTTTCCTTCTCCACAATGATTTGTGCACGTCGGGCCTCTTTTGCGGCAGACTCAGCAGCTTTCTTTGCTTCATAAGCTTCACGGTGACCCTCTATAAGAGGTTCAATCTGTTCAACTGATGCAGCTAATGAATCAAGATCGCCAACACCATTTAAATCTTTGACTTGCTCACGCAATTTCTTAACTGCTGTATAAGCATCTGATGGCACCATTGCACCGCTTTTGATTCGTGCTGCAAGTAAGGCAACTTCAGATGCCAGGTGTTCGAATTTACGTACGAAGTAGCTAAGGGCTTCTTCAGGGCTCTTTCCGGGATATGAACCTACAGCTTTCTCACCGTTGGAAGTACGAACAAAAACTGTTCCATCTTCACCAACTCGACCAAAGGCTGAAGGATCTCCAATCAACGCACTAGCTGCACTTACAGCCTGAGGCATAACTGCCGGGTTGACCTGTTCTGGAAAATTCGTATCTGTCATGAGAGCGATCCTTTCAGCGCGTTGTTCGATAAGAACGTCGCTATGTACTGGGCGATGCTAAGAAGTCCTAAGACATCCGAGCGTGGATAGAGTATGTATTCAGTGGTAAAAGGTACCCTGTCTACCTGTGCGAGCGTCAATCTCGCTAATTCTGAGCGTACTGGAGGGCTTATTTAATGTTGGTCGACTCCTTTGCGGCAAAAATGTATGCGACAAACTGCTGGGTATTAGCTTCCGAGGCAGGGTCAGAGTGTGTAGTAATTGATCCAGGTATGCCCGATGTTTCTCTACAGTTAGAAGAAATTCTTACAAGGCATAAATTAAAACCTGTTGCGATCATTGCCACACACGGACATCTCGACCATACGTTTTCAATTCAACCAATTGCTGATGGTTATGCGATACCGACCTACATTCACAGCCAGGATCGCCCTTTTCTTACTAGGCCACAGGATCAGGTCAGTCCTGAATTCGCTCAGACTTTGCAGGAGATGAGTTTTACTGAACCACATGAAGTCAGAGAACTGCGAAATGGCGAGGTTTTGGAATTAGTCGGTCTTTCATTCAAGGCAATTCATTCGCCAGGTCACACTGGAGGATCATTGATGTTTGAAGTTGATAACGAAGTATTGATAAGCGGGGACGTTCTCTTTGCTGGAGCTATTGGTCGGACAGATTTGCCAACAGGCTCTCCAGAGCAAATGGAGGAGACTTTGCGTAAAAAAGTATTGCCACTAGCCGATCATCTTCGAGTTTTACCTGGCCACGGTCCAGAGACAGTGTTGTCACATGAGAAAAAAACGAATCCGTATCTGACGAGTTTGATTGGACGACACTGATGTCCGAACAGAAAATTCAAGCACCAAAAGGTGTTAGTGAGTACGTTCCTGATCGCTCCAACTCTTTTGAACTTGTTCGTAATGCGCTGATAGAACCAGCAAAAAGGGCGGGCTATCAGTTAATCGAACTTCCTATCTTTGAGGACACTGAACTTTTTCGCAGGGGAGTTGGAGAATCCACGGACGTAGTGTCGAAAGAGATGTATACATTTGAAGATCGAGGTGGAAGATCCATAACATTAAGACCTGAGGGAACAGCTGGCGTAATGCGGGCCGTTATTGAACATGGTTTAGATCGAGGACAGCTCCCTGTAAAACTTTGGTATGCCGGACAATTTTTTCGGGCAGAACGTCCACAAGCCGGTAGATACAGACAGTTTTATCAAGTTGGTATTGAAGCAATCGGTTTAGACGATCCTGCTATTGATGCCGAAGTCATCGCTATTGCAGATGCCGGTTTCAAATCCTTAGGTTTGAGTAAGTATCGATTAGAGATCACATCTTTAGGCGATCTCTCATCAAGGGCAGCTCACCGAGTTGAACTATTGAAGTTCATAGAAACTTTAGATTTAGATGAGGCTACTGCAGAACGTGCGAAGTTAAATCCACTTCGTCTTTTTGATGATAAGCGCGAAGAAATGAAGAAAGCCATGTTGAGCGCGCCACTACTTATGGATTACTTGAATTCAGAGTCTTTGGAACACTTCAAAATGGTGACGAAATATCTAGATCGAATGGAAATTTCATATGTTCTGAATCCGAGAATGGTTCGTGGTTTGGATTACTACACAGGAACCACTTTTGAGTTTGTGCATGAGCTTCTTGGGGCTCAATCTGGAATTGGTGGCGGAGGTCGCTATGACGGGTTAATGCAAGCCTTAGGTGGTCAGGCTTTATCTGGAATTGGATTTGGATTAGGCATTGATCGTGTATTACTTGCTGCAGAGGCCGAGGGCATCATTAGTGAAGATGCATTTGTATCAGATCTTTACATAATTCCTTTAGGAGATACAGCCAAGGAATTTGCTTTGAAAATCGCCAAGGATCTTCGCAGCGCTGGAAAAACAGTCGAGATAGCTTTTGGTGATCGAGGACTTAAAGGCTCAATGAAAGCAGCCGACAAAACGGGAGCTGCCTATGTCATTGTTCTCGGGGAATCAGAATTGGAAAGTGGGACTGTGGAGTTAAAACACATGCAAACAGGAGAGAGTTCTTCGGTTAAGATTGCATCGTTACAGCAGTGCCTATGACCGCGATTTACATAATTTAAGGGATTATATTTAAATGCTAAGAACACATGATGCCGGTTCGCTCCGCAAATCTTTAGCGGGTCAAACTGTAACTTTGGCAGGATGGGTATCTCGCCGACGCGATCACGGCGGGGTAGCTTTTATTGATCTGCGCGATGCATCAGGCTCTGTTCAAGTTGTCATTCGTGATGAAAAAATGGCCGGATCGTTAAGAGCTGAATGGTGCTTATTGATCACCGGTGAAGTTGTAGCTCGTCCTGATGGAAATGAGAATAAGAATATTCCAACTGGGGAAATAGAAGTTATGGGTGATGTCGTCGTGGTGCTTTCAGAGTCAGCACCTCTACCATTTCCTGTAGATAGCGGTGATGACTCAGAGATCAATGAAGAATCACGTTTACGTTATCGATACCTAGATTTGCGTCGTGAAAAACCGGCTCAAAATCTGCGCCTGCGTTCGAAGGTGACATCGACCATTCGAAGAGTCATGGAAGAGGAAACGTTTCTTGAGATAGAGACACCCTATTTGACTCGTTCAACTCCAGAAGGTGCTCGAGATTTCTTGGTGCCAGTGCGTCTTCAGCCTGGAAGTTGGTATGCACTTCCACAATCTCCACAACTGTTTAAGCAATTGCTTATGATGGCAGGAATGGAAAAGTACTACCAAATCGCTCGTTGTTTTCGCGATGAAGATTTTAGAGCAGACCGACAACCTGAGTTCACGCAATTAGATATTGAAATGTCATTCATTGATCAGGAAGATATTCTTGCAATTGCAGAAAAGATTGTTGCTCGTGTCTGGAAAGAGGCGATCGGTTACGAAATTTCATTACCAATACCGCGAATGACTTATGCAGATGCGATGAGAGATTATGGATCAGACAAGCCAGATCTTCGTTTTAATAATAAACTGGTTGATTTGACAGCGTTTTTTACTGAAACTCAGTTTCGTGTTTTTCAAGCGCCTTACGTCGGCGCAGTAGTTATGCCAGCGGGAGCCTCCTCTGCTCGTCGCGAGCTCGATGCTTGGCAAGATTGGGCAAAGGCCCGCGGTGCTAAAGGTTTGGCCTACATTTTAGTGAATGATGATTTAACTTTAGGTGGACCAGTTTCGAAAAATCTCTCTGAAAAAGAAAGCACCGGGATCGTTTCAGCAGCGGGAGCAAAAGCTGGAGATGCAATATTTTTCGCAGCAGGCGAACGTACTGCGTCACTAAATCTTCTGGGTGCGGTTCGACTTGAAATTGGTAAGCGTTGTAATTTGATACCTGAAGGAAAATGGGAATTTGTTTGGGTTGTAGATGCACCAATGTTCGAGCCTACTGATGGCGGAGGTTGGACTGCAGTTCATCATCCATTCACTGGTCCCAAACCTGAGTTTGCGAAAACTTTCAAATCTAATCCTGCCAATGCTCTTGCCTATGCCTATGACATTGTTTTAAATGGTACGGAGCTAGGCGGGGGATCTATCCGTATTCACGATAGACAGATTCAAAAAGACGTTTTCTCTGTTATCGGTTTAAGTGATGAGGAAGCATCAAGTAAATTTGGTTTCCTACTTGAAGCATTTAACTACGGTCCTCCGCCACATGGAGGAATCGCGCTCGGGCTAGATCGTGTGTGTGCATTGTTGACGGGATCAGATTCGATTCGTGAAGTAATCGCCTTTCCAAAAACGGCCAGCGGGGGAGATCCATTAACTGGTGCACCAACTCCTATTACGCCAGCCCAACGCAAGGAAAGCGGAATCGATTGGGTCCCCGAAGTAAGATCCAACGAAGAGAAGTAGATCTCGGATAGGCTTATCACATGGGTCCAGGCGGAATAGCAACGATTATTGCAGCATCTTCATTAGCAGTAATCGCAATCGCGATCGCCTATGTAGTGGTGCGAGTAGGCCGCCTAGTCGATGAGGCAAAGGCATCTCTTAAAGCATTAACAGCAGAGACCGCTCCACTAATAGATGAGGTGCATACAACGGTCACTCTAGTAAATGGGCCTTTACATAGTCTTAACCGGATCACCAAAAACGCTGAAGAAGTAACTAATAAGTTAACCGAAGCGACTGGCGATTTCATTACAAAGAATAGTTCTGTTGTTAAAGTTGCAGGCGCACTTATCTCTGCTGCACAGATGAAAAAAGGCCGTTCAAAAAAGAAGAAGGCTGAGTGATTCTAGACAGTGGAATCCGCCGAGATCCGTTCGCGCTGGCTGCGCTTTTTTGAAACTGACAACCGACAGGGTCTGCTTCATACAGTTGTACCGTCGGCCTCACTTATTGCAGATGATCCTAATCTTTTACTAGTAAATGCGGGAATGGTTCCCTTTAAGCCGTATTTCTTGGGAGAAGTTACTCCACCATATAAGCGCGCGACTTCTGTTCAAAAGTGCGTACGCACTTTAGACATCGACGAGGTTGGAAAAACTACTCGACATGCATCGTTTTTCCAGATGTGTGGAAATTTCTCTTTTGGGGATTACTTCAAAGAAGGTGCTATAGCACTAGCTTGGGAGCTTTTAACCCGCCCAATTAGCGATGGTGGTTATGGGTTGCCTGAGGAAAAACTCTGGGTGACAGTTTATTTGGATGACGATGAGGCTGCAGATATTTGGCATAAAAAAATCGGCATTCCTAAAGAGCGCATTCAACGGCGGGACATGGCAGATAACTTTTGGTCGATGGGCGTTCCTGGTCCATGTGGCCCTTGTTCTGAGATTTATTACGATCGTGGTCCTGTGTACGGAGTTGAAGGCGGTCCGATCGCTGATGAGAATAGATATTTAGAAGTGTGGAACCTCGTCTTTATGCAAAATGAACGAGGTGCAGGAGGGGGTAAAGACAGTTACCCAATTTTGGGCGAACTTCCTGCTAAGAGCATTGACACTGGTTTGGGTCTAGAAAGAACTGCAGCAATCTTGCAGGGTGTGGAAAATATTTATGAAATTGATACGACAGTTCAAATTCTCAATCGAGCTACTCAATTAACTGGTGTGAAGTATGGTAGCTCTGAAAAATCTGACATTTCTCTTCGCGTCATTGCTGATCATGCTCGCACATCGGCAATGTTGATCGGTGATGGTGTAACACCAGGCAATGAAGGTCGCGGATATGTGCTTCGACGAATGATGCGTCGCACAATACGAAACATGCGCCTATTGGGCTCATCTGATCCGATTATGTCTGAGCTCACCGTAGCGGCAATTGCGGCCATGGGTTCTCAGTACCCAGAGTTAGTGAGTGATAAGAAAAGAATTCTCGAAGTAAGTGCATCAGAAGAGGAAAGCTTTCTGCAAACTCTAAAGAGCGGAACGGCGATTTTCGATATTGCATCTTCTGCCACTAAAAAGACTAGCGGCAAAGAACTTCCAGGGGATGAAGTATTCAAACTCCACGACACATATGGATTTCCTTTTGACCTTACTTTAGAAATGGCCCGTGAAGAGGGTCTAACAGTTGATGAGGATGGATTCCGCCGACTCATGAAAGAGCAGCGTGATCGAGCAAAGGCAGATGCAAAATCTAAGAAATCAGGGCACACCGATGTCTCGGTATATCGCCAGATAGCGGACAAAAACGGAAAAAGTGAGTTTGTCGGTTATGTTCAGCAAAGCTGTGAATCAAAAATTACGGGGTTGCTAGTAGATGGAACCGGTGTTAAAACTGCTTCTGAAAATGACGAAGTAGAAATTACATTAAATAGAACACCTTTTTATGCAGAAGGTGGGGGTCAATTAGCAGATGGTGGCCGAATAACTCTAGAAAACGGAGCCATTGTCGAAATTGATGATGTACAAAATCCAGTGCCTGGGTTATCCGTACACCGCGGCCGAATTATTAGCGGAAGCGTTGATGTTGGTGCTCGAGTACTGGCAGAAATTGATAAGGAAAGACGTAATGGCATCTCACGAGCGCACACCGCAACGCACATGGTTCATAAAGCCTTTCGCGAAACGTTGGGCGAAACAGCTGTTCAAGCTGGTTCAGAAAATTCGCCAGGGCGTTTTCGTTTTGATTTTCCATCAACGGGTTCGGTCTCTTCTGCCGTACTAGATGAAGTTGAATCTAGAGTAAATACATTGCTTCTAGAGGATCTTGAAGTTACTGCTGAAAGTATGAGTCAGGCTCAGGCAAAAGAGTTAGGTGCAATGGCTTTGTTTGGCGAAAAGTATGGAGATGTAGTGCGAGTTGTCAGTGTTGGCGATTGGGCGAGAGAACTTTGCGGCGGAACGCATGTGAATCGTTCAGGTCAACTAGGAATTGTGAAGCTACTCGGGGAGTCATCTATTGGTGCGGGTGTGCGTCGCGTTGAAGCACTCGTCGGAGTCGATGCCTATAAGTTTCTAGCACGAGAGCATGTTTTATTGAACTCTCTAACAGAGATTATAAAGGGAGCTCGCACCGAAGAGTTGCCTGAGAGAATATCCGATCTCTTAAGTAAAATGAAAGAGGCTGAGAAAGATTTAGCATCCTTTAGGTCGACTGCCGCACTTGCCCAAGTGGGAGAACTTGTTAAGAAGTTTCAAACTGTTAATGGTTACTCTTTTATTTCAGCGGTCATGGCCGACGGACTTCTTCCCGATGATTTGCGCAAGATCTCGCTAGATATAAGGGGACGTCTAAAGAATTCAGTTGTTGCACTCATCAGCAGTAATGATGGCAAACCCGTACTTGTTGTTGCGGTGAGTGATGAGGCAAGGTCTGCAGGTATCAAGGCCGGCGCATTAGTGAAGATTGGTTCGTCAGTCCTCGGCGGGGGCGGTGGCGGCAAGGATGATTTTGCACAAGGGGGCGGAGTAAATTCTTTGCGTTCAGTCGATGCACTTTCAGCTATTTATGCCTCGCTAGCTGGATAAAGCAATGAAACGCGGACGTCGGATCGCATTTGACTATGGAGATGTCCGAATAGGCGTTGCAGCAAGTGATGCTGACTCAATTTTAGTTTCACCCGTCACAACATTATTAGCATCATCAAAAAGTTTGCTCAAGGAGATATCTCTAATGATTGAGGAGATTTCACCTATTGAAATCTATGTAGGTAGACCAACCAACTTGAGCGGATTGGATGGGTCAGCAACGTCCAAAGCAATAGATTTCTCCAAAGAATTAGAAGGTATTACCCAGATTCCAGTAAAACTTATCGATGAACGAATGAGTACGGTTTCTGCATCAAAGCAGCTTCGAGAAGCGGGTAGGGATGCAAAGCAAGCTAAGTCAATGATCGATATGGCCGCAGCGGTGGCAATTCTTGAGTTTGCAATATCGGTAGAAAAGGCAAAGCAATGAGGCTGACTGTTGGGACCAGAAGAGTTATCTTGGCTCTATTACTCATTGCCGCACTGACGCTTGGTCTTTTTTCTATTCGATCACAGAGCTCTTCAGCGCCTGATTATTCATACGCTCAAATTGTAGAAGGATCTCCGGAAGTAATCATTGAGATTCCCAATGGTGCAAGCGGTTCACAGGTTGCAGAGATTCTTTTTGAAAACGGCGTTGTGAAATCATCTGCTTCATATTTTCGAACAGCTGTGGGTGATCCAAACTCTCAAAGAGTATCCCCTGGCTCTCATAGAATAAATCTTCAGATTTCGGCCAAGCAAGCGTTAGAGCAACTACTCGATCCATCGAGAATTCCGAATCTTTTAAAAGTTTTCGAAGGGGAGTGGAAGAGCGAGGTCGCTCAATCCTTAAAGGAATATGGTTTCAGTTCATCAGAAATTGAACGAGCATTTCGCAGCGTCAAATTACCTTCCGGTTTTACGGATGTGGAAGGGTTGCTCTTTCCTGCTCAGTATACATTTGAAGAGTCAACAACTGCTGTGGAAGTAGTACAGGCAATGATTGATCGTTTTCGAAAGGATGAATCAGCCCAACGAATTCTAAATTACAAAGGTGATTTTACGGCTCAAGAGCTTCTAATAATCGCTTCAATCATTCAAGCTGAAGGTGAAATTAAAGCCTTTACGAAGGTCGCAAGAGTTATTCTTAATCGTCTTGAAATCGGTATGCCGCTTCAGATGGATTCAACAGTTCATTATGTGAAAAAGTCCCGAGGCAACATTTTCTTAAGCACCAAATCAACCCTTTTGAAATCTGCTTACAACACTTATAGAATTCGTGGATTACCACCAGGACCAATAGGTAATCCCGGCAACCTTGCAATGTCGGCAGCTCTTTCACCAGAAATTGGAAAGTGGCTATATTTTATAACTGTTGCTCCGCAAGACACTAGATTTACCGCCTCCTTCGATGAATTTAATGTATGGAAGGCACTCTATATAAAGAATAGAAAGGCGGGGCTTTTCAAATGATTAACGGCGCAGTCCTTGGATCTCCCATTTCGCATTCATTAAGCCCACAACTCCACAAGGTTGCATATGATTTCTTAAAGATTGATGCTGAGTACACTCGCTATGACGTCAAAACGGGAGAGCTTCCTAAATTTCTCTCGTTACACCAGGAATTAAACGCCCTTTCATTAACCATGCCACTGAAAGAAGAGGCGTTACTAGTTGCTGATGTAGTTTCACCGATTTCTAATCAGATTAAAAGCGGAAATACTTTAAGTAAACAAGGTGGTAAATGGAGCCTTACTAGTACGGACGTCGAAGGATTTCTAAAAACGCTTCAGACAAATGATGTAAATTTGGATGTTTCGATATTAATACTTGGCTCAGGTGCGACAGCTCGCGCAGCTGTTGCTGCAATTGATTCGGCTAGAAGTGCGCAAGGCAGAGAGATTCACATTGTTCATAGGAATCCTGATCGCGAGGTAGCCATGCGAGATGCGGCGCCTGTTTCTGAGCTGGTTTTTCACAGATGGGATTCGAGTAAGTTGGTTAATGATTTTGGTTTAGTTGTTAACACATCTCCAGCTGGCATAGCAGATGTGTTTTGCGATGATCTATCAAAGCCTGTCGGCATTTATTTCGAGGCACTTTATAATCCATGGCCTACCGCTCTTTTAAAGAAGTTCAATGAAATGGGCCAACAAACAATTGATGGTATCGATCTGCTCGTGCATCAAGGGATATCACAGGTTGAAATATTCTCAGGGGTCAAAGCTGATCGCACGACCTTGTCACAGATCATGAGAAACACGGCTATCGAAATATTGAAGCAATCCACAGAGGGATAATTCATTTACATCAGTAGACTATTTTTGTCCAATGATTCTCTTGTGGTCGAGTTTTTGGCTGATTTCTCTACCAATAATTGTGCGAGACCTAGCTTCCCAACGTATTCCCAATATTTATCTTAAGGTTTTAACGATTCCAACTTGTCTGTTTCTTATTGTTGATGGAACAGGGCCCTTGCATAATCTGCTAGTTAACTTTCTCGTTTTAGTCTTAGGGATATTTTTAGGGATAGGAATGGGTGACATCAAACTACTTGCGATTTCATTCATGATATTTAACTCACAGATGAACTTCTCGATCCTTATTTTTCTGGCGATATTGTTGGCTGGTACTTCTGCTCATTTACTGATCCATATCCTTGTCGCTAGGCAAATGCCACAACGAATAGCCCTTGCACCCAGCATTTTCTTAGCCTTTGCACTCTATTTCGCAGCGAGATAAGCCCCTGATCTGCAAGAATAGGCACATGCGTTGGTTAACTGCTGGTGAATCACATGGTCAAGCGTTGAGTGCGATCGTAGAAGGGATCCCTGCTTCGGTTCTCTTGAATACAGCAGACATAGATTTTCATCTTCGCCGGCGCCGCTTGGGAGTAGGAAGAGGTGCTCGCCAAAACTTTGAGGCCGACAAGGTGACGATTCTTGGGGGAGTACGCCTTGGCCTAACCCAAGGTGGACCGATCGCGATTCAAATCGACAACTCAGAGTGGCCAAAATGGGAAAAGGTAATGTCGGCCGATCCGGTACCTCAAGAGGAGATTGAAAATTTAGCGCGTAATGCTCCCTTAACGCGCCCACGTCCGGGACATGCAGATTTAGTTGGAATGCAAAAGTATAACTTTGATGATGCTCGCCCAATTTTAGAGCGTGCAAGTGCACGTGAGACAGCTTCACGAGTTGCTTTAGGCGCGGTTGCTCGAAACTTTTTGGAACAATCTGTTGGAATAACGATCTTAAGTCATGTGCTATCTATTGGTACGGTTCGAGTTGAGGATGATTCACCGTTGCCATCGCAATCGGATATGGAAAGAGTTGATGCCGATCCAGTGCGCTGTTCAGACTCTAAAACAAGTGTGAAAATGGTCGCAGAGATTGAAGCGGCACATCGCGATGGAGATACTTTAGGTGGAGTTGTTGAAGTTTTAGCGTTCAATATGCCTCCAGGTTTGGGTTCACATGTGCATTGGGATCGGCGTTTGGACGCTCGACTTGCTGGTGCGGTTATGGGTATTCAGGCGATCAAGGGAGTTGAAATCGGTGACGGGTTTCAAACCGCTATGCGACGCGGCTCGGTTGCACATGATGAGATTGAAAAAAACAAAGCCGGATCAATTGTTCGTCGCACTGATCGTGCCGGTGGTACCGAGGGTGGAATGTCTAACGGTGAAATCTTGCGAGTGAGAGCAGCAATGAAGCCAATTTCTACAGTTCCTAAAGCACTGGACACAGTTGACGTATCAACTGGTGAAGCTGCAAAGGCGATTAATCAGCGTTCAGATGTCTGTGCCGTCCCTGCGGCCGGTGTTGTCGCAGAGGCAATGGTTGCGTTAGTCCTTGCCGAAGCTGTTTTAGAAAAATTTGGTGGAGATTCGGTCACAGAGACGCGTCGCAATTTTCAGTCGTATATGGCCACGTTAAACTTTAAGTAGTTTCAATGAAATCAATAGTTTTAATTGGTCCACCAGGAAGTGGGAAAAGTACGGTTGGTAGGGCCTTATCACGCCGCTTAAAGAGATCCTTCTTCGATACGGATTCTATGATTGAAGAGAAGTCACAAAAGAAGATCGGAGAAATCTTTGTCGATCAAGGAGAAGATGCCTTTCGCAAACTTGAGTTCATAGTATTGCAGGATGTACTACTGATACCTGATTGCGTAATCAGTCTGGGTGGGGGCGCTCCGATTAAAGAGCAATCTCAAGAATTGATTACGAGTTCAAATGTGTTTGTCGTTTTTCTCGATATCTCACTAGCCTCGGCGGCACCTCGAGTTGGTTTCAACAGAGATCGCCCTTTACTACTAGGAAACCCACGGGCGCAGTGGCAGGCACTCAATGAAATTCGCAGACCTATCTACCAGTCACTATCCGACATGAGCATTAAAGTTGATGATGTGAAGGTTGAGGAAATTGTAAATCAAATCGTTCCAACATTCGAAGCGGTGTCAAATTGAAGAAGCTATCTATTAAAGCCGAACAGGAATATGAAATCAGAATCGATGTAAAATGGAGAGATGAGATAGCTCTCTTGATGCAGGGGCGAAATAAGGTTGCATTTATTACCTCATCTTCCTTTTCTCCAGATCTTGGTGAGCTATTGAACTTTGATTCAGAGGTACACCAATTTACAGTTCCAGATGGCGAAGCTGGTAAAACATTTTCGACAGTTAAATCAATTTGGGATTGGTTAGGTGCTGCGGGCTTTACTAGAAATGATTTGATCGTCGCAATAGGCGGGGGAGCCCTTACTGACCTTTCCGGATTTGCTGCAGCAACTTGGCTTAGAGGCATAGATTGGGTAGCTGTCCCCACTTCATTAGCTGGAATGGTTGATGCAGCTATTGGTGGTAAGACTGCAATTAACTCAGACTTTGGTAAAAACTTGATTGGTTCTTTTCATTCACCTGTGGCCGTGATCATTGATCCCATCTGGTTGCAGACACTTTCGGATAGAGACTTCTCTGCAGGAATGACAGAAGTAATCAAATGCGGTTTTATCGCAGATCCAAAAATTCTTGAGATCGCCTCCGATACGAATCTTGAACAGCTCCGAGCCGATGGTTCAAGGGTTATAGATCTGGTTTACCGAGCAGTGAAAGTTAAGGCGCAAGTTGTATCGGCAGATTTCAAAGAAACCTTTGAGCGCGAGATTCTTAACTATGGGCATACTTTGGGGCATGCAGTTGAGATCCACTCTAAGTTCAAGCTTCGCCATGGTGAAGCCGTCGCGATTGGCCTTGTTTACGCCGCAGAGTTAGCATCTGCTCGTTCGCTAATCTCTTCAGAGATTCTTGCAATGCACAGAGATTTGCTTACAAACCTGAACCTTCCCATCACTTACGATCGCGCGGCGTGGACAACTCTGAGGCCAATACTGGCACTTGATAAAAAATCTCGCGGGGCAACTATTCGATTCGTCACCCTTACTGGTTTAGGGTCAACATCGCGTCTTGAGGATTTAACCTCCGATGAACTTGATGCAGCCTATGAGAGAATTTCTTCATGAAGATTCTTGTATTAAACGGACCAAATCTTTCACGTCTTGATATACGTGATTCTTCCATGTACGGTGATCTCAATTACAGTGAATTGAAATCAATGATTGAGATCGCTGCAACAAAGCATGGTTTCCAGGCCGATGTGCGTCAGAGTGATGATGAGGCGACAATCATTGGATGGTTACATGAGGCTGCCGATGCAAACACACCAGTAATCATTAATCCGGCGGCATTTACCCACTATTCATACGCGATTCGCGATGCTGCCGAACTCGTAAAGGCTCCTTTGATTGAAGTTCACTTGTCTAATCCACTTGCTCGAGAAGAGTTTCGTCATACTTCAGTAATTTCTGGTGTAGCAAATGGAACAATAGGAGGCTTTGGTCCTAATTCTTACGTTTTGGCGATAATTGCCCTCACAAACTTGGTTTCTCGGTAGTACGAAACGCTCGTTAACTGCGGGTATCCTTATCCCGTCGATATGACAAAAAATTAGAGTAAAGAGCGGGTGAAGCAGCAGTGTCAACAACGAATGATTTAAAAAATGGAATGTGCCTGGACATTGAAGGTCAACTTTGGACTGTAGTGGAGTTTCAGCACGTAAAGCCAGGTAAAGGTCCAGCATTCGTACGAACTAAATTGAAGTCTGTTCTGACCGGAAAAGTTATCGATCGAACATATAACGCCGGAGTTAAGGTTGATGTAGCAATTCTTGAAAAACGTGAAATGCAGTATCTCTATAAAGAGGGTGATGATTTTGTTTTCATGGATACAAAAACCTATGATCAGATGACTATTTCGCAAGCAACGGTTGGAGATGCAGCAAATTACATGCTTGAAAATACTGAAGCAATTGTTGCCGTAAATGAGGGCAACCCTTTATACATCGAGCTTGCTGCATCTGTTCCACTCAAAATCACATACACAGAGCCAGGCATACAGGGTGACCGATCCTCAGGTGGTACTAAGCCAGCCACTGTTGAGACCGGTATTGAAGTAGCGGTGCCTCTTTTTATCAAGCAGGATGAAATTATCTTGGTTGACACTCGCGATGGGTCTTACCAGGGTCGCGCCAACTAGTGTCAGCTCGGAGTAAAGCTCGCAAACAGGCGTTGGATTTATTGTATGAATCCGATATCCGTGGCAGTGATGCATTGCAAACTTTAGAACTAAGGGATTTTCCAGATGACGGGCCAGATGCCAGACCAATTCGTAAGTACACGCGCGATCTCATATCGGGTGTCGGTGAAAATCGCCGCAAAATCGATGAATTGATCATGACGTATGCCCAAGGATGGGACATGGATCGCTTACCTGCGGTCGATAGAAATATCTTAAGAATTGGGATATTCGAAATTCTTTGGAGCACGTCAGTTCCAACTAGTGTTTCAATCGATGAGGCATTGAATTTAGCTAAAGAGCTATCCAGTGATGATTCATCAAAGTATATTCACGGAGTGCTCGCACGAATTGCTTCGCTCAAGGATTCTATTTCGATCTAGGAATAGAAAATTCAGATATGCATGACTGTATTTGAACTGCAGATAGGTCCGTAAATAACGACAGATTTACAAGGTCGTTGGCTCGTATTGAGATTATCTCTCCATTCCAATCTCCTCTAGTTTGCGCAATTTCGGTTAGTACTCGGGCTATTTTTGCAGCTTCACTATGTGTACTTTGGCGTATCTTCCGTAGATCAAAAACGATGCGTGCTGGCTCTACTCGCTCTATTTTTTTGGTCAATATCTCTGATGCCGGAACTCCATAAATTCTTGCTATTTGCAGAAGTTTGAAAAGACTTATTTGCCTGTCTCCTCGTTCGTAACTGCCTAGGGCAACGGCAGTTATTTCACTTTGTGATCTTTGTTCAACCTCTAGCAAGGTCAAAGCTTTCGCCTCACGAACGCTACGTAACCTTTTGCAAACCTTAAGGACCTCTTCTTGTGTGTCTAATTTCTCCATGTACGCCACGGTAGTCGAGGAGGCTGCCGGGAAATGTGGCTTATCCACAAGAAGTAGCCGAGATGCTATAGTTCGCAGCGCATCCTTTAACAACCCATCCAGAGAGGTGGGAAAGGAGATTTAAATGAATGTTGCCCTGTCGGCTGAAGATATTTCACGTGCGTTAACTCGCATCTCACACGAAATATTAGAGCGCAATCACGGCTCAGCCAATGTAGTTTTACTTGGAATTCCAACTCGCGGTGCTCATCTGGCGCTACGAGTTGCAGAGATTATGGCGAAAATAGAGGGAACTGATATACCTTGTGGAACTCTCGATATAACTTTACATCGAGATGATCTGAGGTTGCGCCCGCCTCGAGCAATCATGCCAACCTTAATTCCTGCGTCGGGGATTGAAGGAAGAGATGTTGTTCTAATCGATGACGTTCTCTTTTCTGGTCGAACTATCCGATCGGCACTAGATGCTCTAGGGGAAGTTGGACGCCCTAAGACAGTTCAATTAGCAGTTCTTGTCGACCGCGGTCATCGTGAGCTCCCCATTAAAGCCGATTATGTAGGAAAGAACTTACCGTCATCGTTGGATCAGTCGATTCGAGTCTCGTTGACTGAGATAGATGGTCGCGATGAAGTTGTCATCGAAAATCGGAAGCAATCATGAAGCACTTGCTCTCAATCGATCACCTAACTGTCCAAGAAGCGGTTGGCATTTTAGATACTGCTACAGAGCTATCTCGCGTCAACGATGGTCAGTTAAAGAAACTGCCGACTCTGCGCGGAAGAACGGTTGTGAATTTATTCGCTGAGGATTCGACTCGCACAAGAATATCTTTTGAGGCCGCCGCAAAGAGATTGTCGGCTGATGTAATTAATTTCTCAGCTAAGGGTTCAAGCATCAGTAAAGGCGAGTCGCTTAAAGATACTGCAATGACTCTTCAAGCGATGGGCGCAGATGCCGTAGTTATTCGCCATAGCGCATCGGGCGCCGCTCAAAGGTTGGCCGATAATCAATGGATGTCAGGAGCGGTGATTAATGCAGGTGATGGAACACATGAGCATCCAAGCCAGGCGATTTTAGATGCGTTCACTATTCGTAAACACCTAGGAAAAGGCGCTAGTGATTTGCAGGGTCTTCACGTTGCGATAGTTGGCGACATACTTCATTCTCGAGTAGCCAGATCTAACGTTTTACTCCTGGCGCTCTTAGGAGCAAAAGTGACTTTAGTTGCACCTCCTACTTTGCTTCCAATTGGTATAGAAAAATGGCCTTGCAATGTTACATATGATTTCGACTCAGTTTTGCCCGTCATCGATGCGGTAATGATGTTGAGAGTTCAGCAAGAGAGAATGACCGAATTATTCTTTCCAAATGCTCGTGAGTACTCACGATATTACGGACTAAATGCGGAGCGAATGCGAAAATTGAAGCCAACCGCGCTCATCATGCATCCCGGCCCAATGAATCGAGGTTTAGAGATATCAGCAGAGGTAGCAGATAGTGCGCGATCTGTAATAACAGAACAAGTTTCAAATGGTGTAAGTGTTCGAATGGCTATCCTCTATGTCCTTCTTGCTGGATCGCCTCTTGATGTCGGGAGTATTTAAATGAGCAGCAAATACGTTCTTAAATCAGTTCTCCTGCCCAATGGTGATAAACGAGACATTGCAATCGAAGATGGAGTCATCTCTGCGGTAAGTGAGAACTTTGCACCGACCTCCCATGTTGTTATCGATGCCAGTGGCAGCAGAGTTCTGCCAGGGCTTGTTGATTTGCATACCCATCTACGTGAACCAGGACGTGAAGATGCAGAGACTGTACTTACTGGAAGCAGGGCGGGTGCGAAAGGTGGATTCACTGCGTTATCGGCAATGGCAAACACATCTCCTGTTGCCGATACAGCAGGTGTTGTCGAACAGGTTTATAGATTGGGGCAAGAGGCAGGTTATTTAGATGTCTTTCCAATAGGAGCTGTTACAAAAGGTTTAATGGGCGAATCACTCTCTGAAATCGGTGCAATGGCTGATTCCATTGCCCACGTCAGAATTTTTAGTGATGATGGGAACTGCGTTTTTGACCCCTTGTTGATGCGAAGAGCTCTTGAATATGTGAAAAAATTTGGGGGAGTGATCGCACAGCATGCACAAGACCCTCGCTTGACTATTGGCTCTCAGATGAATGAAGGAGAGATCTCCGCACGGTTGGGGCTTAAGGGTTGGCCCGCTGTTGCCGAAGAGGCAATTATTGCTAGAGATGTACTTCTAGCAGATCACGTTAAATCTCGACTCCACATTTGTCATGTAACAACAGCAGGCGGTGTGGAGATTATTCGTTGGGCAAA
>CAMCYA010000018.1 GCA_945883675.1 Bifidobacterium breve | reverse complement strand
ACGTAATGTGAAGCTTCGAATCTGGCGTGGAGACTCAAAAGATGGTGGACTCAAGGATGTAACAGTTGAGGCCAACGAGGGCGAAGTTGTCCTAGATGTAATTCACCGCGTGCAGGCTACACAGATGGGTGACCTAGCTGTTCGCTGGACCTGTAAGGCCGGTAAGTGTGGATCTTGTTCAATGGAAATTAACGGAAAGCCACGACTTGCATGCATGACACAGGTTGCATCATTTGGCGATGATGAAACGATCACAGTTACTCCACTTCGTGCATTCCCAATTATTAAAGACTTAGTAACTGATGTTTCTTTTAACTACAAGAAGGCAATGGAAGTTCCAGCTTATGAACATCCAAAAAACCTTGCTCCAGGTGAAGCTCGCATGGAGCAAATTGACGTTGAAAGATCTCAAGAGTTCCGTAAATGTATTGAATGTTTCCTTTGCCAAGATGTTTGTCACGTAGTTAGAGATCATGAGGAGAACAAGAAGTCATTTGCTGGGCCACGCTTCTTTATTCGAATCGCAGAGTTGGATATGCATCCCCTTGATATGTTGAAGAATCGCAAACAAACTGCACAAGAAGAACACGGGCTTGGAATGTGTAACATCACCAAATGTTGTACAGAAGTTTGCCCAGAGCACATCAAGATTACTGACAATGCAATCATCCCTATGAAAGAGCGCGTTGCCGACATTAAGTACGATCCAGTTCGCTGGTTAGGCACCAAGATCCGAAAGCGCGAGGGCCTATAATCTCTATGTGAGATTGTTAATTCGCTGGGCTGCATTAGCTATTTCGTTTTGGGTTGCAACTGCATTAATTCCAGGAATTGATGTCACAGGTGGCCCTGGAACTTATCTATGGGTTGCCCTTCTTTTTGGATTACTAAATGCGACTTTAGGATCTTTACTTAAACTACTCACACTTCCGGCAGTGATTCTAACTTTGGGCTTATTTCTAATCATTGTTAATGCGGCAATTCTCATGCTGGTTTCAGAGTGGAGTGAGAAGTTTGAAGTAAATGGTTTTTGGTCTGCAGTTTTTGCCAGCATCATCATTAGTGTGGTGACAAGCGTGCTTTCACAAATAGGTAAATCCCCCTTAAAGCGATTAAATAGTTAGTTCCGAACCAGCCAAACTCATGAACCCTTTAGCTCTTGTATCAATTGGCGGTGTTGCAGGAACTTTAACTCGGTTCGCACTTGGTGAAATCTTTCCGGATGATCGCACAGGCACGCTTGTTGCGAATATTTTTGGAGTTGGGTTAGCAGCGGTTTTACTTGTGTGGATGGAGCGTCGCGGCATTACACAGTTGCGTCTTCTTTTGCTTCCAGGTTTTTGTGCAGGCCTAACCACTTTTTCAGCGGTAACTGCGCAATCATTAGAACCCCGTGAAGGTGGCATAGAGTTTTTATTACAAAACATTTTCTTTTCACTCTTTGTTGTCATTTTAATTCTTCCTTTTGCACGTAAAGTGATTCCGGGACGAAAATGAGGATGACATTAATAATTCTTGGCGCTGCAGTCGGTGCCCCTGCTCGCTTTGCAATCGATCAATATATTCGCAGATACACGACTAAGCCGTATGGAATTTTTATAGTAAACATTCTTGGATCATTTTTGTTGGGATTAACTTTTGGTAGAAGTGAAAAAGTTCAAGATTTGCTAGCTATTGGATTTGCTGGAGCTTTTACAACTTGGTCCACATTTATGCTCGATATCTATCTTGGCTTTGAATTAAAACGTTATAAGGAGATCACAATCAACCTTGTAATGTCACTTGGTTTTGGTTTAGCCGCCGCTTATCTTGGTTTGCAGTTAGCTTTCTAACGCATAAATAGTGCGTTGAGGCGCTTTGTTGTAAAGAACAATCCAATAACAATCATTACAACGAAATAGGCTACGTGTTCTAGGAGTGCCCACGAAACATTGCCCAGCGTCAATCCGCGAACTAAATCAATTGCATGCGCCAACGGAAAGAGTCGAATTATCGTCTGCAGCCATTCAGGGAAGACAGAAAGTGGATAGAAGGAGCCAGAGAACAAAAACATTGGAAGTAAGAAAATATTAATTACTTCAAGTTGTTGGAATGATTTCATATATGAAGTTACCGCCATTCCAAAGCTTGCAAAACCAAAGGCAATTAAAACTGCTGCGGGAATTGCCAAGATGCCCCAAGCGCTAGGGACAAGTCCAAGTGGGACAACAACAGCCATAAAACCAAGGGCGTAAGAGAAACCGCGGAGCAATGCCCAACTAATTTCACCGAGTGCAACATCCATCGGGCCAAGTGAGGTAGCAAGCATTCCGTGATAAACGCGGTCATGATTCATTTTGAAGAAGACATTCATCGTGGAGTCATATATTGCACCATTCATTGCACTGGTTGCCAAAAGCGCTGGTGCAATAAATGCAACATAACCCACTGGTTGTCCCGCAATGGTCATATCTCCAACTAAATCTTTTAGCCCGTAACCAAATGAAAGAAGGAACAACACTGGCTCGACAAAACCGGAGATAACAATTAACCAGGTTGATGATTTAAAGGTGATATAGGCACGCTCCATAATCACTCTCGACCGTCCCGAATAGTATTTTTCGCCAGGTTTACCCATGCGCGCTTCAGCGATAGCGACCGCGGTTAAAATAATCATTACTTGCCCAACCTTTTTGTAAAGATTCGGCGTGATGCGATTAATCCGATGATAAGAATTGAGTTTAAGAATATAAAGTGCAGGAAGAGCATAGGTGTAGAAATCTCAGACCCATAGGTTAACCAGCGGCCTAGTTCGGTTGCGTGCCAAAGTGGTGAAATCCAGCCGATCCATTGAAGAAAAATTGGCATATTTGTAAGTGGATAGAAAGTGCCCGAGAATAAGAAGAGCGGCATAATGATGAATCGCTCAACGATAGTAAAGAAGACATTCTCATTTTCAAGAAAGCCCGCCAATGCTTGCATAAGAGCACCAAAAGCCGCCCCCGCCATAATTGCAGTAAAGATGGCAAACCATGCCCGCGGAGAATCCAGTACTCCAAATGTGAGCATAACCAACCAATATAGAACCGCAGTAAAGATGGTTCGTATTAGGCTGTTATAGAAAACGCCCATTGCAATTTGATTTCCACTTAGTGGAGTTGCATTCATTGAGAAGAAAGTTTTGTTCCATTTAAATCCCTCAAGAGTCGGATAGACGCTCTCATCCATCGCTCCCTGAATTGCAGCAGTTGCTAGCAGCGCCGGTGCTAGAAAAGTTAGGTATGAGACCCCATCTACGCCCATTGCACCCGTGTTCTGATCTATGTATGAACCGAGGCCCAGGCCAATTGAAATTAGATATAGAACGGGGTTAGCGATCGCAATTGAGATTATTAACCAGAGCCATTTGACCATTGCACGCAGACGAGCTTCAGTAACAAAGAGAGCACCACGCGCTGCTACTCGCGCTGCATCAACGATCTTTAGTGAACCCTGTCTAGTTTGAAGAGAGCTCATTAATCGATCAGCGTTCTTCCGGTCAAACGCAGGAATACATCCTCGAGTGAACTGCGGCGTACGAGTGAAGTCTTTGGGTGGAAACCTTTTTTATAAACACGTTCGAGCAACTCTTCACCATCTTCGGTATACATCAAGATGCGATCCGGTAACTCTTCAATACGATCACAGAGTTGACGTAAATCATCTGCCATGTGCGCATTTCGCTCTGATCCAAAACGAAGTTCAAGAACTTCTTTCATTGAGTAATCCTTAATAAGTTGCGCCGGACTTCCTTCGGCCATAATTGCGCCTTTATCCATAACAACCAGGCGATCACAGAGTTGCTCTGCCTCATCCATAAAGTGAGTTGTAATCAGCAGCGTCACACCATCCTCTTTTAGCCTAAAGAGGCGATCCCATAAAATATGTCGCGCTTGTGGATCTAATCCAGTGGTTGGTTCATCAAGCATCAAAATTTCAGGTTCGCTCACAAGTGCGCGTGCAATAGTTAAACGGCGCTTCATTCCACCGCTTAAAGATTCAACTTTGGCATTTCGCTTCTCTTCAAGTTGAGCAAAGCTCAAAAGTTCCTCAATTTTGCCTTTTAGGAATTTACGACTCAACCCGAAGTAGCGTCCGTAAATATAAAGATTTTCAACAACACTTAATTGGGTATCTAAATTATCTTGCTGTGGAACAACTCCAAGGTGGGCGCGAATTTGTGGACCAAATTTATCTGGATCTTTATCAAGAATCGTGAGATCACCAGATGTGCGCTGTGAAGTGGCACCGATCATCCGCATCGCAGTTGATTTTCCAGCCCCATTAGGTCCTAGTAGGCCGAACGATTCACCTTTGATAACGTCGAAATCAATGCCATTAACGGCAGTGAAATCACCGAACTTCTTAGTTAACCCGCGCGCATGGATTAGTGATTTGCTCATCATCCAACCTTATCTTGTCTGTTGGACTGCTTTTATCCAAGCTTCGATCTCATCTGGATGATGTGGAATGTTTTCACTTAAATTAATGCAGCCATCTTCAGTCACAACCACATCGTCTTCTATTCGTATTCCAATACCTCGGTATTCAGGAGGAAATAGTTCGTCATCAGGTTGAATATATAAGCCCGGTTCAACAGTTAAACACATTCCGGCTTGCAAAAGAGTGTTGCGGTATTGATCATCTCTAGCCTGGGCGCAGTCATGAACATCCATCCCCAACATATGACTAACGCCATGCAGTGTCCATCTTTTATGCAATCCAAATTTAGAGTCCATAATTTCTTCGATGCTCATATTTAAAATACCTAAATCAATTAATCCTTGCGCCAAAACAGCGTGACTTGCCTGATTAATTGCTAAAAATGGGACACCTGCTTTGACGGCAGCGATTCCAGCTTTTTGAGCCTCATAAACCAGCATGTAAAGAGATTTTTGTGCCGGCGTAAATTTGCCAGTAATTGGAATAGTTCTAGTGATGTCTGCGGTGTAATAGGAATCAAGCTCTATTCCGGCATCAAGTAAGAGAAGTTCACCAGGATTTATATCGCCATCATTTCTATTCCAATGCAAGATACATGCATGTGATCCAGAGGCAGCAATTGTGTTGTAACCACAGTCGTTACCTTCGATTCTTGCACGACCATGAAATGCTGATTCAACTACACGCTCTCCTCGCGGAGTATTAATCGCTGCGGGGAGTGCAGTAATAACATCGTTGAAGCCGCGATGAGTTGCATCTACGGCTTTTTGCATCTGCGCAATTTCATAGCCATCTTTAATAAGCCGCGCAGCTGATACAAAGTTAACTAACTCTTCAGAGCGCCCATGTTGTTTAACTCCAGAATCCACAATGGCGTCATAACCATGTAAAGCCGCGGCCGGCTTACCCTTTAGAAATTTAGGTAAATCCTTGACCTCGCGAACTTTAATTCCATATCTTTCTGAAGCTTCATCAGTTGTGAAGCGACGGCCAACCCAAAGTTCACCGTTTTTAGCATCTTGATAGAACGCTTCACTCTCTCTTGTTGACCTGGGATTAATAAACAAGATGGGCTCGTGTCCATCTTCGTTTGGTTCCATTACAAGCACGGAGTCAGGCTGAGCCTCAACACCTTGAACGCCTGTGTAATAAGCAAAAGCAGAATGAGGCCGATAAAGATAATCAGTGTCATTACTTCGCTGTTTGGCGGAACCGCTTGGAATTACTAAACGTGTACCTATAAAAGCATCTGAAAGCTGAGCACGTCTGATGTTGCAGTACTCAATTACTTCATCTTGAATAATTCCAGTCAGAGGCGTTGGTATCCATCCCGATTTCATAAACTCGGCAAAGATTTCTGAAGGGGGTACATCATGGGCCCGTTCAGGGTTTTTGTTTGGCGCTTTTTGACTTTCATTCACATGCAGAGAGTACAAGCAGTAGTGCTTACTACCAACGACTTACTTTACCTCGATAAAAATGGTTGGATAGGGGGATGAACCAACCAGATCACGCCCGAGGTCAAGAAGTTTTCAACCTTGACCGAGCCCATATATTTCACTCTTGGTCCGCGCAAGGCCTCATCTCACCCTTACCCGTGCAAACTGGGAAAGGATCATACTTCTGGGATTTTGACGGGAATAAGTTCCTAGATTTTTCATCACAACTTGTTTTTACAAACATTGGTTTTCAGCACCCAAAGGTAGTCAAAGCTATCCAAGAACAAGCAGAGTTATTGGCAACGGTGGCCCCACAACATGCTAACGAGGCGCGCAGTAACGCCGCCAAATTGATTACTGATAGAACCGAACCACATTTAAATAAAGTTTTCTTTACAAATGGTGGAGCAGATGGTGTTGAAAATGCGATCCGCATGGCACGCATTCACACACATCGTCATAAGGTTTTGTCTTTCTATCGCTCATATCATGGCAATACAACATCAGCGATTTCGGCAACGGGCGATCCACGACGTTGGCCCAATGAGTTTGCATACGGGCACGTTCATTTCTTCGGACCATTCCTTTATCGCACAGCGTTTTGGGCAGAGAGTGAAGAACAAGAATGCGCTCGCGCACTCAAGCATTTGGAAGATGTAATTAAATTTGAAGGTCCAAATACTGTCGCTGCTATTTTGATTGAATCTGTTGTTGGAACAGCAGGAATCCTGGCCCCGCCAAAGGGTTATTTAGAAGGTGTTCGTGCTCTGTGCGATAAGTATGGAATCGTTTGGATCGCAGATGAAGTTATGTCTGGATTTGGCAGAACTGGAAAATGGTTTGCATACAAACATTCAACCGTATCACCAGATTTAATCGTCTTTGCAAAGGGTGTTAATTCAGGTTACGTGCCATTGGGCGGCGTCATAATTTCAGATGAAATTGCTGCTACTTTTGATCAAAAAGTTTTCCCTGGTGGCTTAACGTACTCAGGCCATCCAATCGCATGCGCCGCCGCTGTCGCAACTCTTAAAGTGATGGCAGATGAAAAAATAGTCGAAAATGCTGCAGAGATTGGCGAAAAAGTTATTGGACCAGCACTTCGTGAATTAGCAAATAAGCATAAAGTAATTGGAGAAGTTCGCGGCTTGGGCGTTTTCTGGGCTTTGGATTTAGTTAGTGATCGCAAAACACGTGAGCCCCTTGCACCTTACGGTGCAACTAGCCCTGCAATGAAGGAATTAGTAGCAGCTACTACAAAACTAGGTGTTTTCCCATTTACAAACTTCAATCGTATGCACGTGGTTCCTCCATGTAATGTTTCTAAAGAAGAGGTGTTAGAAGGTGTTGCCATTTTGGATCAAGCCTTTGCAACTATTTCACATCACTACACAGGAGCTGATGCGTGAGAATCACACACTTTGTGAATGGAAATTCATGGAATGGGAAAGCAGAGAGATCTGGTGAAGTCTTTAACCCTGCCACTGGTGAAGTAACTGGTCATGTTGATTTTGCATCAAATGCCGTTGTCGATGAAGTAGTTGCATCTGCTCAAAAAGCATTTGAAGAATGGCGCTCAACTTCGTTAGCTAAGCGAACTCAAATCCTTTTTGCTTTTCGAGAGATACTAAATGCCCGCAAAGAAGAAGTGGCAGCATTGATTACGGCTGAGCACGGAAAAGTTTTGTCGGATGCGCTTGGTGAAGTTACTCGTGGGCAAGAAGTCGTAGAGTTTGCATGCGGTATCGCGCACCTTCTTAAAGGTGGCTACACAGAAGGCGCATCTACCGATGTAGATGTGTATTCAATCCGTCAACCACTTGGAGTGGTTGCGATTATTTCTCCTTTTAATTTTCCAGCGATGGTTCCGATGTGGTTTTTCCCAGTAGCAATTGCTGCAGGAAATGCTGTAATTATTAAACCATCAGAAAAGGATCCATCTGCAATTAACTTAATTGCGCAGATGTGGAAAGATGCGGGTTTGCCAGATGGAGTGTTTAACGTTGTGCACGGAGATAAAGTTGCAGTCGATCGTTTAATTGAGCACCCTGATGTGAAATCTCTATCTTTTGTAGGTTCAACACCGGTAGCTAAATACATTTATGAAAAAGGGACAGCACAAGGAAAACGCATTCAAGCTTTAGGTGGTGCGAAAAACCACATGCTCGTGCTCCCAGATGCAGATCTGGATTTGGCTGCAGATGCAGCGGTGAATGCAGGGTTTGGTTCAGCGGGTGAGCGTTGCATGGCTATTTCTGTTTTGGTTGCGGTGGAACCAATCGCCGATGCACTTATAGAAAAAATTAAAGAGAGAATGTTAAAACTCAATACAGGTGATGGAACTAAAGGAAGCGATATGGGTCCACTAGTTACCCGTGTTCATCGCGACAAAGTTGCATCCTTTGTAGATGCCGGAGTTAACGAAGGTGCGAAGATAGTTGTAGATGGTCGCAATCCAAAAGTTAATGGAGCATCAAATGGTTTTTGGCTTGGGCCAACGTTGTTTGATCAGGTAAGCCCACAGATGAGTATTTACAAGGAAGAAATCTTTGGTCCGGTATTAAGTGTTGTCAGAGTTAAGACGTACAACGAAGGTGTTTCACTAATTAATGCTCACCCTTATGGAAACGGAACGGCAATATTTACCAACGACGGCGGTGCAGCACGCAAGTTCCAAAATGAAATTCAAGTGGGAATGATTGGTGTCAACGTTCCAATCCCAGTACCTACCGCCTATTACTCTTTTGGAGGTTGGAAGTCTTCTTTGTTTGGTGACACCCATGCCCACGGTACTGAGGGAGTCCACTTCTTTACACGCGGAAAGGTTGTTACAAGCCGTTGGTTGGATCCAAGCCATGGCGGAATTAACTTGGGTTTCCCCCAAAATAATTAGGTTAAACTAACCTTGTACTTGGAGACGTCGCATAGCCCGGTCGAGTGCGCCTCACTGCTAACGAGGTAAGGTGTTAAAGCCTTCAGGAGTTCAAATCTCCTCGTCTCCGCTCAGTTATATATCTTTATCGTAAAGTGAGGAAAAGTTGCCAACTTATAAAGTAGCAATTGTTGGCGCAGGGCCTGCAGGTTACTTCGCTGCACAAGCACTTAATAACTCCGCAGATAATGACCGCAGTTTTGCTATTGATATGTTCGAACGCCTGCCAACACCATGGGGCTTAGTACGAAGCGGTGTTGCACCAGATCATCCAAAGATTAAGACGGTTTCCAAGGTATTTGAAAAAATAGCTACAGGAGAAAATTTTCGCCTCTTTGCAAACGTTGAAATCGGTAAAGATCTTTCAGTAGAGCAGTTACAAGATAGATATGACGCAGTAATTATTGCAACAGGCACATCTCTAGGTAAAAACCTAGGGATTATAGGTGAAAATCTACGAGGATCTCTATCGGCTGCAAGTTTTGTTCCTTGGTATAACGCACACCCAGAATTTTCTGGCGTTGATGTACCTATGGATTCCGATACTGCAGTTGTAATCGGTGGGGGCAATGTGGCAATGGATGTGGCAAGAATGTTGGCATTAGAACCAAAAGAGCTAGATCCAACCGATACAGCAGATCATGCGATCGAAGCATTTAAGAAGAGTGCGATTCGAAAGGTGTATATCGCTATTCGTCGAGGGGCTGAGCACGCTGCATTTACCTCTCCTGAACTTCGAGATCTTCCAAAGTTAGAGCACACAAATGTCATTATCAATGAAGATGAAATCAATGCGGCTATCGCCAGAGTTGGAGATTCTCCTGAAAAAGATGTAAAGAGCAATCTAGATGCGATGTTACACATTGCTCAAAATCAAAAGACGGAGCATGATCGAACAATAGAATTTTTGTTCTTTCACACACCAAAAGAGATTCAAGGCAATAATCAAGTTGAAGGTGTTGTTTTTTCAACACCAAATGGTGAGGTCACAATTAAATCTGGCCTAGTGGTTACAGCAATAGGCTATAACGCAATAGATATACCTGGAATTCCATTTGAAAATGGCAAGGTAGTAAATAGCGATGGCCGAGTCAATGGCAATATGTATGTTGTTGGATGGGCAAAGCGTGGGCCATCTGGAGTGATTGGTACCAACAAATCTGATGCAGCAGCAGTCATAGAACTACTAAATCAAGATTTAAGTGAGCCAAAAAACAAGAACGACATCGCAGAGTTACTTAAGGACAAAAAAGTAGTTACGCAAAAAGATTGGGAGGCAATCAATGCTGCAGAGATTGCAGCAGGAGAGCCGCTATCTAAACCACGAAGAAAAGGAATTACTTGGGATCAGCTTATGGCGCATGCTGAAATTTATTTCTTTTAGATTTTAAATCAAGCGCGCATGATTTGAACAGCATTAAGCGCAATAATTGCCAACGCGACAACAATTCCCAATTGTCGCGCTGGTAGTTTTCCAACTAGGCGAGCCGCAATAGGGGCAGCGATCACACCACCAAGTGCTAAGCCGCCCACAATTCCCCAATCGATATCTATACGACCAATCTGCAATAAAAATCCTGCAGAAGCTGACAACGCAACCACGAACTCAGCCGCACTCACCGTTCCAATAACTTTACGGGGTTCAGTCGCAGTCGTGGTGATTAGCGTTGGCGTAACTATTGGTCCCCAACCGCCGCCGCCCGATGCATCAACAAAACCTCCAGTAAAGCCAAGGTAGGTTAAAAAATTAGGGTTTGTAATTTCGACCATATTTACCTGGCCCTGTGATTTGAATACGTTGCGATAGAGAAGAAGAAATCCTAAGAAAAGCAGAAGCGTTGAGATAAAGATTTTGGAACTTGAAAGATCAATAAATGATAAAAATGTTGCACCTAAAAAGGCACCGATACCTCCAGGGATGGCCAAACGGAACAAGATTTTTTTATCAATATTTTCTGCATGCCAATGAGATACACCTGAGGCAAGAGTTGTTCCAATCTCTGCAAAGTGGACAGCAGCAGATGCCACTGCAGCAGATGCACCAAGTGTTACAAGAAGAGTGGAACTTGTGAGCCCAAAGCCCATACCCAGGGATCCATCAATGAGTTGGGCGGTGCTTCCAACAAGTGCAAAAATTATCCAGTTCACAGTATCTCCCTTAAAATCTTTTCAACAACCTCATCAATGGGTGAAGTTCCATCAACAACAAGAGTTGGTGAAAGCGGAGGTTCGTAATCTTGACCAACACCTGTGAAGTTCGGAATTTCACCAGCAGCTGATTTTTTATACAGACCCTTAGGATCTCGCGCTCTACAAATATCCACTGGTGTGTCAACAAATATTTCTACAAACTCACCATCTTCAAAGATACTTTTTGCACGCTGGCGATCAACTTCAAATGGACTGACCAATGCAGATATCACAACTAAACCAGCGTCGACCATAAGTTTTGCAACCTCAGATACCCGACGTACATTCTCTGCTCGGTCTGTGGATGTAAAACCAAGATCCATGTTTAATCCCATACGCAGGTTGTCACCATCTAACACATAAGAATGAACTCCTTGAGCAAAGAGACGCTTCTCTAGTGCGTTTGCAATCGTAGATTTTCCAGAACCAGATAGTCCAGTTAGCCATACAACTTTAGCCTTTTGATTTTTCTGAGCACTTCTTTGTGACTTATCTACTTCGTAATCTTGATGAGTAACGTTAGAAGAGCGACGTAAAGCGTGCTTCATCATTCCAGCACCAACGGTTTTTAAAGTTAACCTGTCTACAAGAATGAAATTACCAAATTCTCGGTCATCTAGATAAGGGCGCATCACAATTGGGATATCGGATGCAATCTCCACATCGCCAATCTCATTCATTTTGAGAGTTTCAGTTGAAAGATGCTCACCAGTATTAACGTCGATTTTGTGGCGAATCTTTGTGATCATTGCCGGGGTGGTTGTTGGTCCACTCATCAGTAAGTAAGAGCGGGAATGAATAAGAGCTTCTTCGTTGAGCCAGACAACATGAGCGGCAAATCGATCAGTAGCTGTTAGATCCTTGGGATCATGTGCAATTACATCGCCACGAGTTGCATCTACCTCTGGAGTTAAAACCAGGGTTACTGCGTCTTCAGAATTTGCTTTTTTAATCTCATTTTCAAAAGTAACAATTGAGGAGATCGTTGCCTTTTGGTTACTTGGGAAAATGCTAATTTCATCGCCCTTTGAAAATGACCCCCTACGCACTGTCCCAGAAACACCTCGGAAGTTTTCGGCGCGAGCAATCATTTGGATTCGCATCATTCCACTAGCTGTTTTATCTAATGGCTTTTCCCATCCCTGAATCGCCTCTTGCAATGTTTGGCCTGAATACCATGGCATATTTTTACTCTTATAAACAACATTGTCTCCAGCAAGGGCGCTAATTGGAATCAAATGGATATCAGAAACGTTTAACCGCTCGACAGCCCGCTCAATGTCTCTAGAGATAGAATCAAAAACTTCCTGCTTATATTCCATAGCGTCCAACTTGTTAATCGCAATAATTATGCGAGAGACACCCATGAGCGAACAGATTGTTAAATGCCTTAACGTTTGTGTTCGAACACCCTTTATGGCATCGATAAGAACTAAACCGATATCAGCACGCGATGCGGCGACAACCATATTCCTTGTGTACTGCTCATGACCTGGTGCATCACTAATAATTAAGCGCTTTCCATCAAGCAGACTCATCGAGCGGTAAGCAACATCGATAGTAATTCCTTGTTCGCGTTCTGCTTCAAGTCCATCGGTAAGCAAACTGAAATCAATTTCCCCGGCGGCAATGGTCGATCCACTACGTCTGACTTTGCGTGCAGCACCAATTGTGTCGTGGGGAATACTGTCAGTTTCTACGAGTAAACGGCCAATTAATGTGCTTTTACCGTCGTCAACACTGCCACAAGTTAGAAGTCGAACAATTGCTCCAGACATTAGAAATAACCTTCTGTCTTTTTCTTCTCCATAGAATCTTCGTTATCGCCATCGATTAGTCGTGTTGCTCTCTCACTTAATTTTACATTTAGTACTTCTTCCACAACATCTTCTATCGATACTGCAGTTGACTCTACGGCGGCTGTAAGCGGGTAGCAGCCAAGAGTTCTAAAGCGCACACGTTGCATGGTTGGCTTCTCACCGTTAAGTAGTGGATATCGATCGTCATCAACCATGATCAATTGCTCACCGCGCTTAACAACTGGACGTTCTTTAGCAAAATAAAGAGGGTTCACTTCAATTTTTTCTTGCAGGATGTAGTGCCAAATATCTGCCTCGGTCCAATCCGAAATTGGGAAGACTCGCATAGTTTGGTCAGGGGCAAGCCGTGTGTTGTAGGTGTGCCACAGTTCAGGGCGTTGTTCACGGGGATTCCAGCGATGCCCAGGATCACGCACGCTAAATATGCGTTCCTTTGCACGGCTTTTTTCTTCATCACGACGAGAACCACCAATGGCGGCATCAAAGCCATGAAGGTCAAGAGCTTCACGTAGTGCAACGGTCTTCATCACGCGCGTGTACTCAGAAATTCCAGTGTTAAAAGGATTGATATTTTCTTTAACACCATTTTGATTTGTATGAACAATTAACTGAGATCCAGTCTTTGAAATTACTGAATCTCGAAAAGAAATCATCTCTTTGAACTTCCACGTTGTGTCGATATGTAAAAGTGGAAAGGGAACTGCTGCAGGATAAAACGCCTTTCTTGCAAGATGAAGCAAAACAGATGAATCTTTACCGATGGAGTACATCATTACCGGTTTTCGAAAATTCGCCGCAGTTTCACGGAAAATCTCAATTGACTCAGCCTCAAGCTCCTTTAAGATCCCAGCAATTTTGCTCATATGTTTAGCCTCTTAAATTCAAAATCAGCATGGGTTTTTCCACTCTTAACCAAGAACTCTTCCTGTACCTTACTGGAACTATCTTGTTTCCGAGTAGTTGGAGCAAGAATCAATTTATCCCAGTCATCGAAACCATCAAACTGGGCAAATTTTTGCATCTGTCTAACTTTTTCCGGATTATGTATATCTATGAAATCCAGATCTAAAATCGAACATCCTTGAGCCGCTGCAAAACGAAGATTGTCTTCATAGAATTTTGAATAATTTTTGATAAATCGCTCAAATTCGGCGGGGTTTAATTCAATATCTACTTCCGTAGTTGACGATGTATGCCAATTTCCTGTTGCGTTAGCTTTTTTATGGGAAACAAATCTATCAAGGTGATTGCGTCGCAAGAAAATTATATGTGGTTTAAATTCAGCGATTAGAGACTGAAAGAGCGGATCTGTAAAATGCTGTGGAAATATTTTTATGACATGAACTCCAGGAAGCTTGCTAATTGTCTGTAGCGTACGAGAGGCGTTAAGTGAAGTCTTTTCAAAGCGCAAATATTGCCAGCGCTTTCTTTGGCCACGAAAATTAATGAAAAACCGTAAAGAGAAGAATGGATAGTAACGATTGATTTTCCCAATTTGAGAGTTCCAAGCATTAAAGATAAAAAATTCACCGTAATAATGAAAACCAACTTTTTCATTAGCCAATAGGCTGCCTAAGGCATGTGTTCCAGAGCGAGGGAAAGAGACCACGAAAACAATTTTAGATTTTACAGTTGGGTGCTTCTTAAAGAACCGGTAATAGAAATATTTTGGCAGATCTGTAACGTCTAAAATCACCCTCTTAATTGCAAAGATCGGCGCTAATTTACTAAGTTTTTTCCTTTTTATTCGCTGATCAGACATTTCTAAATCCTATCAGTGGCCCATTTATTTCTTGGTAGTCTTAGCCCATGTCATCGAATCAGCCAAATACATTGAATCGATTCACGACATTTTCGCAGGAAATAGCCTTTCTTGAGAGTTTACGTAAAGTTCGGCGTGCGAAAATAAAAACATATCCAAGTGTTTCTGTATTAGTGGCAACAATTCGTCCGGATGATTTAACATCCTTACTTTCGCAGCTAATGCAACAGACCCTCCCAACATTTGAACTGAGGCTAGGTCTGCATGGAGTTGAGTTAACGGGAGTTCACAAAAAACAGATCACTTCTCTTAATCGCCGGAAAGTTAAAGTATTTGTTAAAAAATTCGATGCGGACAAAACCCTAGGAACAATTTTATCTGCGCTTGCAGAGGAAAGTAGTTGTGAATACATTGCAAAGATGGACGACGATGATTACTACGGCCCAGAGCACCTAAGAGATTTGCTTGATGCTGCCTTAGATACGAAAGCCGAAGTTGTTGGACGTGCAATGAACTACATCTTTCTAGAACCCTTAAATATAACTGTACGGAAGTTTGCGCGAGGAAGTATGCAAACGGTTGAGCACTACAGTGATTGGATCTGCGGGGGAACGATTTTGGCCAAGCGAACGGCAGCTCAAGATGCAGGTTGGTTTGGCAGTGGGAGTTCGGCAGTTGATCAATTTCTTTTGAGTGGTGTAACAAATAACGGTGGAAAGATCTGGCGAACATTTGGAGCTGGGTATATCTATCGCCGTGGTTTTACCCCTCATACTTATGTAACAAACTACTCAAAATATTTAAATCACGTAAATGAAAAAGTAGTTGGACTTTGGTCCCATCAAATTTTTGGAGTGCAGAAATGAAATTGGGGACATTTCGCTTCACCAGGCCACATGATTTAACAATCACTTTAAAACCAAGACTTACCGTTGGAATTGTTATTGCATGTAGAGATGGCCAAGACAAGTTGGATTTAATGCTCGCTGCACTTTCAGCCCAGAGCTATCCTGTAAAACTAACTAACGTCTACATTATTGATGATGGAAGCGCGAAGCCACTTGTGCTTCCTAAAATTCGCCCTAAAAATACCAAGTTAATGACATATAGAAATAGCGAAGGCAAGTGGGGCAAAACTGCAGCCACGTCCGACTTGGTTTCGCAGATAAAAACAGATGTCTTATGGTTTATTGATGCAGATATGGTTTTTGAACCAGATCACCTTGCACACCACATGAAATGGCACCATGACGCCGATGATTATGTGGTTCTTGGATGGAAACGTTTTGTGAAAGATTGGCACTACACACCACAAGAACTGGTTCAAGCGCTAACTACAGATGGATTTGAAACCCTACACAAAGAAAGTTGGGGTAAAGAACTGTGGGAGGCGCGTATCTCATTGACCGATGATCTAGAGAAGCCGGGAATTGATGGCTACCGCGCATTTGTTGGTGCAACTTTTTCTATGAAGAATAAGCAGTGGAAAGCTTTAGGTGGCTATAACCGTAATCTCGTAACAGGTGAAGATACAGAACTTGGTTGGAGAGTTTTTGTTAGCGGTTTAAGAACGGTGGTCGATCGACAAGCTCTTTCATGGCATCTTGGGTACAGCACAGTAGAGGTTCACAAAAATCAAATTCAAAGACATAACGACCCAACTTTTGCACAATACATTCCACAGATGTATCGAATTCGAGAAAAAAGTAAATTTAACTGGTTGGTACCTACTTATCAGGTGATTATTGATGCGCGTGATGCAACACTTGAACAAATATTAAATCTGCGAGAAAAACTTTTAGCAATTCCAGGCTCTAATGCTAGTTTTACACTTCTTGCACCTTGGTCGGTTTTGAACCGCCGGTATACACCGGTGGGTGATTTGTATACAGATCTTCGTGAGATCAGGAACTGGCTCTCTCAGGATCCACAGTTCACATTCAAGCCCATTCCGTCAGATCAACTGATAGCAATCGAGTGGGTTCTAGAAGAGTTTGAACCTGGATCTACTCCTTATTATGTTTTTGCAGATGCAAATACATCAGTAAATCTGAAGGAGCTAACAGAGTATTTACTCTCCAGTGAACAGGGCTTAGTAGGTGTTGTTGATAAGAAAGATCAACGAGCATTTGCAGTATTTGCCCCAGCCCTAGCTCGTGCTACAAAGCTTGATGGTCCTTTGCATCAAAATATTTCTGAATTATGGGGAATCCAATGGTTAAACGATGATCAATTTGCGAAGGTACAACGAGGTAAAAATACTCTTATAGGCCACTTTTTTAGTTTTCTAAAGCGAGAAGGTAGGAAAATAAATTCACCCCGGCAGTTATTCATTTTTCTTAAGACACTCCTAAGACTAATTTTTAGAGAAATTTTCCGGCGAGGTTAATCCAAAGAGATCAGGGACCGACCCTCTTTGGTTTTTCTGCTGAAATCATTGATTCGATCTAGAACTAAACTGAACCAAAACCACTCTTTCAATCACAGAAAAGCCACGTAAATGGCGAATCGAGTGGCATTTGGGGCAAGTAAAAAAAACGGGTAGTATTGGGATTCACAATTAAATAGGCGTGCGTAGCTCAACGGATAGAGCATCTGACTACGGATCAGAAGGTTAGGGGTTCGAATCCCTTCGCGCGCACATAGTGCGTACACGGGAAATCCATCCCGAAAGTGCCAAAAGGCATAACTGTCTGATGCTTTATCAGTGATATTCAATCAGAAGTCATCCACTGATCTAGTAATCAAAAGTCTCCTTAATGCCAATCTAAATATGAAGCTAGAAGCGGAGAATTTCTATAGGGATGACTATATATACTCCTATTCCTCAAGGAGCATTTGTGGGACGATATGTATATGCACCTGGGCCTGACGAAGAAGTCTCTTTTTTGGATAATCGCAGCAGTAGTCTTTATTAGCTTTGTGACTTTTCTAAATGCTATAGATAGTGGTACTTATAAATTAGATACAAAGTCACAGAAATTGCAGGATAAGGTTGATGTTGAAAAACGAATTAATTTAGATGTTCAGTTGAAAGAGTTTGATTCCGCTTCACAAACTCTCAAAGCGCGAATTTGGGTTTCACCCCCAAAAGAATATGCAACTCAATTAAACAGTAGTGTTCAAGTTTTATATGAAACTTGGGTCGATCTCTCAGCAGCGAAGATTGATTACAATAACGGGCTTGATACCGGCTACTGGTCCGCTAACCAATATCTTCGAGCAATCGACCTTGAACTCGATACAGATAATCTTGAGATAGGCAAGCGAGACAACGACAAGACGGATAATTTTCAGATAGTTAAGAGAGACAACGACAAGTGGTTTCCATTTGATAGATACTCTGTAACTCTTATAGGAAATACGGGTTTTCGCCTTGAAGGAGGTGACACTGAGGATACTGCGGACGATGTTTGGAATTCATTCCCTGTTGCTATCCAGGATTACACTGCGAGTCTTTCTGGTTGGAGCGCAGAATATAAAATGTCTTCATTTGATAACACAACTGTAGACTCGGTATTTCTTGATGGTCAGCATTTTAAGGCGACCATAACTATTGAGAGAACTTCACTTAACAAGGCATTGCTGTTGTTGCTTGGCCTTATCTTTTTAGGTGGTGGTTTTAGTATGTTGATTCTTTTCCGTTCGATTTTGATGTCTCACCGGCCACCTACTTTGTCCGGTCTAATTTGGGCAGGAAGCACTGCTTTTACGATGATTCAAACTCGAACAGTTATTCCTGGTGCACCAAGAGTCGGAGTAATGTTTGACTTGTTTATTTTCTACCCAGCATTACTCACCTGTTTTATATCAGGTGGGCTGATGTTTTATCATTGGATTACCAAAGAAACTTGGTCTCGCGAGCTTTAGCAGAAGGCCTTCACGGAATGTTGACCTGAACTGACGTACTGATCTAGTAATCAGTTGGTTACTTCTTCTTCTTATAGCCAGTCGGGCACTTGGGGTTAATCGCGGTGAACTTCTTTGTTACCTTGCCTTTAATGCAGGTGATGGTGGTTTTTTTAGTTGAGGCAACGGGAGCAGTCTGTTGTGCCACAAAAGCCTCTGCCTCTTTTATTAAATCTAAGTGCTTATATACTGGTGAAAAGTGTCCATAAGAATTGGGTTTATTTCCAAGAGAACCACCGGCGCCACAAGCGTAACCTTCATTTCCATCTAGCCCCATTCCAAGGTAAATCCTTTCACCTTTATAAATCGTTGTAATTGGTCCACCTGAATCACCAGGGCAACCTTTAGGATTTGAAATAAATCTTTCATTGGCCATCTCGCTCATTTTTTGTGAGTCCATCCAAGAAGACAATACCGGCGATAATTTCATCACACTCATTCTTGGAAACTCACTTGTTCTCTGGTTTGGATTTTGCCAGTCTTTCTTGCAAGGGGGAGATTGACCAGGTGCACAACGATCCCGATACTCACCATAACCGTGGAATTCCACCTCAGCCTTGGCTTCGACAAGTTCTTGATTAATCTCGGGTGTTATTAACTTGCCAGGCACCATAGGCACTAAATCTCTCTCCAGTACGTAAATGACAAAATCGTTTATAACACCACCGCTTGGGATTGTCTTGAAATCTGCTAAAAATAATTTCACAACCTTTACTCTGCCACTACTATCTTTCGCCGATGAATTGGGCCTGCCGACTGTGAATATCCCTAGCTCTTTATAAGTGAGATTTCCGTTACTGTCGAAATTATAATGAGAGTGTGCAGCAGAAAAAACAATTCGTGATGAGTACAAATAACCGGACCAACTGGCCGTATCAAAAGAGCCACCATATATCGGCACCACTCTTGGATTATCAAGATTTACCGGTGCATCTAAGCCAGCATTGGCAGGAGTGATCGAAGGTATTAGAAGTATTGATAAAAGAACAGCTTTCAAAATCTTTTTTCGCACCATAGAAGTCTAGGGTGGATGGGATAGTGATAGCCATACCCTTTGGATGAATTTTTAGTCCTAGTAGATATTTCTAGAGAGGTAGTACAGATACCTGCTCGCATAAAATTCAACCCCCGGGGTCATTGACAGATACGCAGATTTACTAGATTATTTAGATAACAACTATCTACAGGATCTACGGATAGAGCGTGTGTCCGAGTGATTGTGCGTAAGCCAGTCGCTCGGAGTAGAAAAGAATGAGGAAGCAAAGCTTCCGTTTCTTTTCACACTACGGATCAGAAGGTTAGGGGTTCGAATCCCTTCGCGCACACAAGTTAAGCTCTCGGTGCCTTTCACACCGGGGGCTTTTCTTCTTTATGTTAGGCGCGTAAAGCCTTTGCGAACTCACGGAAATCCTCAACCAACAGGTCAATTTCCTCTTGACCGTGCGCCAAAGAAATCAACCACTGTTCATCAAGTCCCGGTGGAGTAATGATTCCGCGGTTGATAGCAAACAACCAATGTGCTTCTGCAATGGAAAAATCTGTAGCTTTATAATCGCGATAGTTACGAACTGGTGTTGTTGACCAAGTAACACATCCCTTTACTCCGAAACCTACAGTGTGCGCCGGTAGTTGGTACTCTTCAATAATTGCACTAATACGATCTAATGCTTGTTGATTTAATGCTTCAGCAGCTTCAAGTGCGCCATCTGAACAAATGCGGTCAACAGCGCGGACACCTGCCATTGCAAGAGGGTTACCGTTAAATGTTCCAAAGTGAGCCATTTTGCCATTAGTAACAAAATCCATGTACTGCTTTTTTCCGCCGAAAGCGGCCACAGTTACTCCACCACCTATGGATTTAGCAAGAGTAATCAAATCCGGCTTAACTCCTAAGCGAGTTGAAGCACCATGTGCTCCAGCCGTTAACCCTGTCTTTACTTCATCAAAAATCAGTACGACTTTGTATTGATCACAAAGCTCTCGCACGCGCTCCAGATAGCCGGCATCAGGTAGGACTATGGCAATATTTTCTAGAACTGGTTCAACAATAAAACAAGCGATATTGCCAGCATTTTTTTCAAACATGCGCTCTAGTGCAGGGATGTTGTTAAATGGAACAACATAGATATCACCAGGAACAAGATTTGATTCAATGTAGGGTGTTGGTTCCTCTGGATCGCCAGCTTGATTTATCGGCGGCTTTGCAGAGACTACAAATGGATCGTAACTACCGTGATAACCACCCTCAACTTTTAGAATTCCCATTTTTTCAGTGGCTGCTCGCGCAACACGAACGGCGTACATAGTTGACTCTGTTCCGCTATTTGTGAAGCGAACCTGATCAATTCCAAAGCGAGTACAGATCATCTCTGCAGCCTCAGTTGAAGTTGGTGAAGGGGTCACAAAAAGCATTCCTTGAGATAAGGATTTCTGGATCTCCTCAACTACAACTGGATTGAGGTGGCCTGCAAGCATTGCCCCAAAGCCCATCGAGAGATCCAAGAGCTTACGACCATCGACATCTGTCATATAGGCGCCCTGCGCGCTCATAATTGAAATTGGATATGGGTCCCAGTGTTGAAAACTTGATGTCACCCCAAGTGGCAGAGATTTATGAGAACGCGCACTCTCGGTCTGACTCTTACCTGTGTCTTTCGTGAACAGTTGCCATTCTTGCTTGAGTATCTCTTCGACTCGTTTCGGGTCTACTGGAACTGAAGTTGTAGGCATGAATCTAAAAGTTTGGCTGTGATTATTAGTCTGTGTCAGCATTTGTAAAACTTGTACGGCAAAGGTTTCAGCTTTTGAAACTCG
>CAMCYA010000017.1 GCA_945883675.1 Bifidobacterium breve | reverse complement strand
GAATTGTGACTGAAATAATTACCGCACGTATGATGAAGAAGGGTGCATAACATGAGCGCATTGAATAATCTCATTGTTAAGGTCGGACGTTCTGTTGGTGGAGTAGTAGGAACTCTCTATCAGGCAGGTCGCGATTCTGTTGACACCGTAATTCGTAACGTAATCCCATTTATGGCCTTCATCTCATTCATTATCGGTTTGATTCTTACAACCGGTATTGGTGACTGGATTGCTCAGGGACTTAAGGGATCAGCTTCAACTCTTCCAGGGTTGCTAGCAATCTCAGTAGTTTGTGCGATTCCTCTTATCTCTCCATTGCTTGGACCAGGAGCGGTAATTGCACAGATCGTTGGAACGCTTCTTGGTGTTGAGATTGGTAAGGGAAATATCCCTGCTCAATACTCATTGCCAGCGTTGTTTGCTATCAACCCACAGGTTGGTTGCGACTTTATCCCTGTAGGACTTGCACTCGGTGAAGCTGAGCCTGCAACTGTAGAAGTTGGTGTACCAGCGGTTCTATTTAGCCGTCTAGTAACTGGCCCACTATCTGTTGTTATCGCTTACTTTGCTAGCTTCGGTCTCTACTCAAACAACTAGTAGTGATGTTTAAACCCCAAGGTGCGGGCAACTGCGCCTTGGGGTTTAACACTCTTAAGTCGAAAATCGTTATCGAATTCTCAGATTAGATTGATACATTAATTCGGCATTACAAACTAGTGCAATAAACAATCATCACTAACTAAAAATAGGAGAGAGAAAATGGGAAGCTACAAGTCAGTTGTAATCTCTGCAGGACGAGGTGGCTGGGGTGGGCCACTTACAGTTACTCCAACAGATGCAAAGCCATATATTTATTCAGTAACTGGTGGCGGAATTCACCCAGTTGCAGCACGCATCGCCGAACTAACTGGCGGAACACCTTTTGATGGCTTTAAGAGCAGCGTTCCATTTGATCAGATTGCAGTTGCAGTTATCGACTGTGGTGGAACAGCGCGCGTTGGTGTTTACCCAATGAAGAAGGTTTTAACTGTAGATATTCACGCAACTAGCCCAGCTGGTCCATTAGCGATGTTTATTACTCCAGAATTATTTGTTTCAGGTGTAAAGCCTGAAGACATTAAAGAAAAGTAATCAGTTGTCAGAAATCGTTTACTCAACAACTGTAACGGCAGTGGGAGAACTTGTCCCTGACTTTGCCGATCAAGGTGTGCTTGTCTTTTTTGGCCAAGATGCGCCAATTGAGCTGCATGAGTTTTCGATTATCCATAAACCAGATGTTGTAGATCGTGCCCCACAAGTAGGTGACACGATCACGCTACAAGAAACCGTTTATAACGTCCTTGCTGTTGGAAGCGTCGCTAGCGAAAACCTTTTAAATCTAGGCCATTTAGATCTCAAGGCAAACGGGCTAAATGAGCCAGAAATGCCTGGAGATGTAAATGTAGAAGCAGTGTCGCTTCCAAAAGTGAACGTCGGAGATCGCTTAATTGTGACCTCACAAACTAAATAAAGAAAAGAGCAACAGTGTCATACTCAACTCGTTTACGAGAGCACGCAAAGAAAATCGGTCGCGATACAAGAATCGCACTAGTTGGAGCCGGACAAATGGGCCGCGGCTTTGGAAATCAATTAGGTCACATGGATGGTATTTCGCTATCTGTTGTCATCGATATTGATCCAGAACGCATCAAGGTTGTCTATGCCGACTTAGGTATTACCGATATCGTCTTTAGTGATGATGTAGCCGTGCTTTCTAAAGCAATTCTTGATGGAAAGCACACTGGCACTGCGTACTCTGAGATTGTTGCTCAACTTCCAGTCGATGTTGTTATTGAGGGAACGGGAATTCCTGAGATCGGTGCACGTATTACGCACTCATCACTGATGGCCAAGAAAGATGTTGCTGTCCTTAACGTTGAAATGGATGTAACTATTGGGCCACTACTTCATAAGATTGCACAAGATAACGGCGTTATCTATGCCGTTTGCCACGGTGATGAACCAGTAGAGGCAAAGGTTTTGGTCGACTATGCACGAGATCTCAACTTTGAAATCGTTGCAGCAGGTAAAGGTAAAAACAATCCATTCGAGCCTTTGAGTACGCCAGATTCAGTCAGAGAGACTGCAACAAAGAAGAAGATGAATCCAAAGATGCTTTGTTCATTTACTGATGGATCAAAAACAATGACCGAGATGGTGGCTCTGGCCAACACAACAGGTCTGCAGCTTTCAAAGCGTGGAATGTATGGACCAGCATCTTCTGTAAAAACATTACAAAATACTTTCGCACTTCAAGCAGATGGCGGTGTTTTAGATCGCCCAGGTGTTGTTGATTACTGCACGGGCGATGTTGCACCGGGAGTATTCGTTGTTGTTCGACATAACGACCCATATATCTCACATGAGATGACATATCTTTCAATGGGTCCAGGGCCTTACTTTGCTCTATACCGCCCCTTCCACTTAGCTTCAGTTGAAGCACCTATTACTGTCTACCGTGCAATCCTTGATCGCGAATCTTCATTGTTTGCACCACATCTAAATGCAGAGGTTGTGTGTATGACTAAAAAAGCCCTTGCACCAGGTGATGTAATCGATGGCATCGGTGGTTTTACTGTTCGCGGTTATGCCGATAACGCACTCGATGCAAAGCGCGACAACTTAGTTCCTATTGGGTTAGTTGCTGGCGCAAAGATCATCAAGCCAATTGCTGTTGGAGAACTACTTACATATGATCATGTGGAGTTAAACGCTGATTCACTGATTGTAAAACTTCGCAAACAACAAGATGATTTGGGATTAACTTACGCTTCTTAATATTTTAGACAAAACAATAGGCCCTCATCACTGAGGGCCTATTGTTTTTATAACTAGAAGGTGTGCTTTACCTTTAGTGACTTACGCTTGAAGAGATGTTGTGCTTTACCTTCATCTTTACAAGAATTGAAATTGCTAGAGTTACTGCACCTAGGATTCCAATTCCTGTCCATCCGCCAATATCACTGAGCCAGTAGAACAAGCCAGTCATTGGGTTCGCACCATCAACTAGTGATGAAATCATTCCACCAGTTTCATTGTTGAATCCAGAGCTAACTGCTACTTCAGTCAACGTTGGAGCGATTGCTGTTGCAATGAATAGTCCGCCACCAATAAGAATGGCACCACCAGCAACAGATCTAATAATGTTTCCACCAAAAATTGGAACCATTAAGCAAACAATAAATGGAATTGTTGCAAGGTCAACCAGTGGGAAGACCTTGTTTCCAAGTGGTGCAAGTGCGATTGCAGTGAGAAGAGTTACTGGAACCAGGATAAGTGATGTTGCAATTACCGCTGGTTGTCCAATAACGACTGCTGAATCTAGACCAATATAGAACTTGCGTCCAGGAAAGCGCTTGCCAACAAATGAGCGAGCAGCCTCTGAAATAGGAACTAGACCTTCCATCAAAATTGCAACCATACGAGGTAGTAGCAACATAACGGCAGCTAGTGTGATTCCAAGTCCCAAGATTGCGATGATGTCTTCGCGTGGTTTATCAAGTCCAAAGCCAGCTACACCAAGTGCAAGACCGATAAATAAGCCGAGCATTGTTGTCTCACCAAAAATTCCAAAACGCTTTTGGATTGAATCTGGATCAGCTTTTAACTTGTTAAATCCTGGAATGCGATCAAACACCCAGTTCAGTGGATAGGCAAGAATTGCATAAGCCGCTGATGTTCCATGAGGGAACGAAATATCTGGATAGTCATAGTGCGCCTGAATACGCGGCGCAGCCCAGTCGGCTAAGGCTAGAGTCAGCATCATTGCAATCAATGCTGTCACGATTCCCTTGGCATAACTGTCTGTCATTGCTGCTACTAATCCACCAATAAATGCGAAGTGCCAGTAGTTCCATAGATCAATGTCAAAAGTCTTGGTTAAGCCAACGGCCAACAAGAAGATATTCATTAACAAACAGATTGGAATAATTATCGCTCCAACTTTAGAGCCGAAGGCAATGGCAGCACTTGCTGGCCAGCCGACGTCAACAATTGTTAGATCAACATTAAAGCGATCTGCTAAGCCTTGTGCTGCAGGGCCAACCTTGCCAAACAAGAGGCCAATAATTAAACCGATACCGATAAATCCGATACCGATGGTAACGCCAGCACGAAATGCTCGCGGGAGTTTTTCGCCTAACATTAACCCGAACACTGTAATCAGGATTGGAAGTGCAATTGAAGCTCCCAAGTCCACAAACAGTTGACTGATAGATTCTAAAATGCCGTTCAAGATTTCCTCCTAACAAAAAAAGCTGACAGAAATTCTGTCAGCTAAGTGCTTGTGCGATCTTCTCCAGAGTTGCTTCATTGCCTATTCCAGTTAGAAAGGAGAGGCCTTGAATCACGGGGATCTTTACGGTGGATGGGATAGGGGTTGTGGCAACGATTAGATCGTAACCTTCGATGCCACGCACAATGTCCATTACTTTGCCTTGGGTAACTACAACAGGAATACCTCTAGATGAACAAAAGTCTTTAATCTTTATGGCAACCACTGTTGATGTTGCAACACCAGTGCCACATATAACAAGAACTTTTTTTGTCATTGAACATCCCATCATTAGCGCCTTTGGCAAATCAGGTTACTTTCAGTGTATAGCGATAACCTAGTAATAACACTAGATTTCAACCATGGCTTCAGTTATTCGCTTAATCGATCAGTTCGTTACGCCTGAGTTAGAGGCAGAAAATGCCACACAGGCCTTAGAAAAAATTGCTCGACATGGTGATGAATCTGGCCTTTTTAAGCCAACTTGGTTTGATGCAGTGATCAAGCGAGAGTTGGAATTTCCTACAGGACTTCCAACAATGATTCCAGTTGCTATTCCTCACACAGATTCAATTCATGTCAACGCAGATGGTGTTGGATTTTTTAAATTAAAGAACCCAATTGAGTTTGGAGAAATGGGATCACTCGACGATAAAGTTCAAGTCAAGATGATTTTTCCATTACTAATAACTAATCCAGCAGAGCAAGTTGATTTACTAATGTCAGTTATTACTGCATTACAAAATCCAGAATTTCTAAATGCTCTAGATATATCAAAAACTGCCGAAGAGATTGTTTCTATTTTTCGTAAAGAGGGTCTCTAACTACGAAGGATCTTTTGGGTTTAACCCAAGCTCTTCTAAAAAGGCCCGCTGACGTTTAGTTAGCGGGTCTTTTGTTTTCTCATCTCTAACCTTTTTCGGATCAGGTCGCAGCGTTGGATGAAGTCCTAGTTGGCGGCGCTTTTCTTCCTGTAACTCTGTAAATAGGCCGCTATTGCGTTCGCGCTTGGCATGGTGCTTTGCAACGATCTCAGCGGCCTTTTCAACTGGATCCTTTTTTTTGCGTCGAGGCAACATGTGGGCAAGCATGACACAATTGCCGACATGAAGTCAGGTATCAAGGCCGCGCTTGTAGTACTTGCTGCCGGTTCTGCAACTCGATTTGGCCACAGTACAAATAAGGTCTGGCTGCCTCTAAGTGGTCGGCGGATAATCTCCCGTTCACTTATAAACGCAGCTAAAAACTTTAAGCAGGCTCGAATAATTTTAGTTATTAATCCAGATGATGAAGCTTTAGCTCAGGAAGTTATAAAGCGCGAGATGGCTGGACTAAAAATAGAAGTTGTTTACGGTGGTGTAACACGTCATGAGAGTGAACATAACGCGCTTATCTATCTTGCTCCAGCGATTAACTCAGGAGATGTTGAGGTGGTTCTCATTCACGACGGTGCAAGACCGCTTGCAACACCGGCGCTCTTTGTAGAGATTGCCGATGCGGCCCATCTTTATGGTGGTGCAATTCCGACAATTGCAGTTGATCCACACGAAATGGATATGGTTCGAAGCGATACAGTTGTGCGCGTACAAACGCCGCAAGGTTTCATTGCACGTCAACTGTTAGAGGCCTACACAAAGGCAGCCACAGATGGTTTTATCGGCACTGATACAGCGGCTTGTATGGAAAAGTATTTTCCTGAAGTTAAGACTGTGGCCATCACAGCAGATGCTTCTAATGTGAAGATTACTTATCCGCAGGATCTAGCCATTGCAGAACATGTATTAGCGAAAAGGGGGTACAAAGATTGAGTAGAGAAGTTATGGAAGCTGAACTCAACTGCGCCCACTGTCATCAAGAAACTCTGCATGAGCTTGTCTATGCAGGCCGTTTGTTAGTTTCAACTACGTGTTCGGTTTGCAACACACGGGTCGAACATGAAACCAATGATCTTTGGGACATTTACTTAAAGGATCTGCCTCATCGCATTGCCACAAAGCCAATTCGAATGTGGCGTAGTTTCAAGCGCTCTCCTAGCAAGTCTTTCTGGGCGCTACCAAAGGCAACCTTTAGTAAACCATTTAAAATGTTAAAAGAGTATAGAAACCTTAAGAAAAAATCTGACTAGCTTTTACTTTGGAATCTCTTACTTAATTGCAACAGTCTGTTGCCAGTGAACAAATGACTCCATCAATGTAATCTCTGCCAAAGAGTTAACGCGAAGGCTTTCAGGATCTGCATCAACGGTTGAAATCTTTGCATCAGACTTTAATGGAACAAACCAGGTGCTCTTATCGGCATCAAAATCTATGGCAGAGAATCGAATAACTTCTGGAGTTGAGATGCGCTGCATAGAGGTGCGATCAATAGTCCGCTCAATTGTTGCATCAGCCTTTACAGCCTTTAGCGTCTCCGTAAACTCAGAGACAGGCCGCACAGCATCAACATCACCGATTAACGCCTCTATCGCTCTGTGAAATTGAGTTGTGCGAGTAAGCGGACGCTGTGAATCATGGATAGCAACAAGATCGGTTGGTGTTGAAGCCTTAATTGCCGCAGCCAGTGAAGCTGAATTATTGGGATCACAGATCAAAACTTCGCAATCAAAGCCATCAGCCAGTGCCTTGTTATCAACGGCAATAGCTAATTGAGTTTTAATCCCTGTTTCAACAGCAAAAGCCCGTGCAATGTTAAAAGATGTATGCAGAATTGTTTTGTGAATGAGTTTTTCAAAAGCAATTGGCGAAGTAACCGCCACAATCACCTTGAGCGAAGGTGTGCTCACGCCTTAGGAAGCGAGAACCTCGTCAAGGATTACAGCAGCCTTTAATTCATCGGTGCGCTCTGCGAGTGCAAGCTCTGAAACTAGGATCTGCTTTGCCTTGGCAAGCATGCGCTTTTCTCCAGCTGATAGGCCACGGTCTAGATCGCGGCGGTAAAGATCACGAACAACTTCGGCGACTTTAATAACATCACCTGATGCAAGCTTTTCAAGATTTGCTTTGTAGCGACGTGACCAGTTGGTTGGCTCTTCTGTATATGGCTGGCGAAGCACGCTAAATACTCGATCTAGGCCTGCTGAATCAACAACATCGCGAACACCAACAAGATCAACATTTTCTGCAGGAACGCGAACTGTTAGATCCCCCTGAGCTACTTTTAACACTAGGTAGGTCTTTTCTTCACCCTTGATCACACGAGTTTCAATTGCCTCGATTAATGCTGCTCCGTGATGTGGGTAAACAACGGTTTCGCCGACCTTAAATGTCATGTGATGCCCTTCGCTAGAGGGTCTATTCTACCAGCATTCCTAGCATGAGAAAACCTGGAATAAGTAGCGTGAAATACTGCTTATTTGATGTGAGACAATTGGAATATGTCGGCTCTTAAACGCGCACTCTTTGTAATTACAATCTTTACACTCTCTATTTCATTAACAGGATGCGGCGCCGGACTAAATGCATCAACTAGGCAGATTTCACAGGTTACAGATGGTGTTGAAGCAAATGTTATTAATGAACAAAACAATATAAGAGTCGTAAATCTTCTTGTCGTTGCAACAGCTGACCAAAACGCTGTTTTAGTGGGAACAATTGTCAACGCTAAAGATGCGCCAGATACTCTCTTGGGTATTGCCATCAACGGATCGGTTGCCACATTGACCGGAACTACAACACTTCTAAAAAATACTCCAATAATTTTTGAAGGAGACAGTGCAAACGCCAAGTCTGTTTCACCTGGATTCACATCGCCAGCCGGTTCCAGAGTTCAAGTGAGTTTATTCTTTGCACGCGCCGGAGAGATCACTGTTGATGCCCTTGTACGTGGAGCCACAGATATATATGAGAATGTAACCTCAGGTGCTGCAGTAAGTGCACCTGCTGCAACAACAACTGAAAATGAGTAACCAAAACCTACTAAAGCGGTAAAGTTTTTACTTTTTACCTTGATTTGCAACCGCTGTTATCGCTGCAGCTGCTGCAACTGGATCCAAATACTCTCCGCCTTTGACAACTGGCTTCAAATTAGAATCCAACTTGTAGTACAAAGGAATTCCAGTAGGAATATTTAGCCCTGCAATGTCGCCGTCGGAAATGCCATCTAGGTGTTTAACTAATGCTCGCAATGAGTTGCCATGGGCTGTCACTAGCACGCGCTTGCCATCTTTAAGATCTGGAACGATTGACTCGTGCCAATACGGAAGCATGCGCTCGATAACATCCTTTAAACACTCTGTCTTTGGCGCTAATGAACCGAGATCTGCGTAGCGAATATCTTTTGCCTGGCTAAATTCATCGTTGTCATCAATGGCAGGGGGTGGCACATCAAAGCTTCTGCGCCACAGCGCAAACTGTTCTTCGCCATACTGCGCCAAAGTTTGGGCTTTGTCCTTGCCCTGCAACGCTCCATAATGGCGCTCATTCAAACGCCAAGAGCGCTTAACTGGAATCCAGTGACGCTCGCATGCACCTAAAGCTAATTCAGAAGTATTAATGGCACGACGAAGCAGAGATGTATGAACTAAATCTGGCAGTAGTCCACGATCTGCAAGTAAGGCTCCACTACGGCGAGCTTCTTCTTCACCTTTTGATGAGAGATGAACATCAACCCAACCAGTAAAAAGATTCTTCGCGTTCCATTCGGATTCTCCGTGGCGCAGAAGAATTAGTTCGAAGTTACTCATGTCCTTATCCTAAACCAAATGCTTGAAGGCATCTAAGTTTGATAGCGATTCGCCTCTAGAAACTCTCCAAGCCCATTCGCGGCGAATTGCGTTGGCAAATCCAAGTTCCAGTAATGGGTTAAAGGAATTGTCGCTGTACTGCAAAACAGAGCCAATCAATCTATCTAACTCTCTATCTGTAACGGCAAATAATGGCAGGCGGCCTACTAAGAAAATATCGCCTAGCTCGTTGATTGCAAAAGCAATGCCATACATGGATGCATTTTTAGTCATACACCAGGAATGAACAGCAGCTTCGTTATCATCTGGTTTTCTAATGACAAAAGCGTTAATGCTTAGAGAATGATCGCCAACAATGAGTGCGCAATGTGTCTGCAACTTCTTCTCACCTGGCAAAGTAACTAAGAAAGTATTTGCATCTTTTCTCTCATATTCCAGGTCATGAGAACTTAAAAACTCTTCGATAGTTGCTCTTGGATCTATCCCAGCCATTTATGCTTCCAAAGACTTTTGCGCAGTTCCAATAACTTGATCGTAAATATCTAGCGTTCCACGGGCTGTGCTATCCCAACCAAAGTGCGAAGCATGCTCGATAGCACCCACAGAAAGCAGCACACGGCGCTGTGGCTCTTGTAGTAAACGAGTAATGACAGAGGACCAAGCTTTTGGATCATGTCCATCAACTAGGACTCCAGAGAAACCATCAGCAACTGCAGTTCGCAAACCACCAATAGCAGTTGCAACAACTGGTGTGCCACATGCCTGTGCCTCTAACGCAACTAATCCAAAACTTTCGCTATAACTTGGAACGCAGACTAAATCTGCAGCGCGATACCAATCTGGCAAATTATCTCGTTCAACTGGCGGTGCGAATCTGACTACGTCATCTAGTTCTAGCCATGAGGTGAGCTCTATTAGACGATCAACTTCTTCGGTGTTAGCACCTGATGCTCCGCCGATAATGTTTACGATTAATTTGGGGCGCTTATTCGGTGAATGCTTCACCATTTCACTTATTGCACGAACCAAAACTTCAGGACCTTTATGAGGTTGAATGCGACCAACAAAAGTTACTACTAGCCCATCCTGTGGCAAACCAACTGCAGTACGTGCAGCGCTTCTGCCTGCCCCTGGAGTAAATACGTGAAGGTTTACACCCGGTGTAACAACGTGAATTATGTCTGGGCAAGCATCATACAAAGTAACAAGGCTTGCAGCCTCTGCATCAGTATTTGCAATCAAGGCATCTGCAGCCTCTGCAACTTGTGTTTCTCCCTGCACGCGGATCATTGGCTCCGGTGATTCACCCTCTGCCAAGTTCAAGTTTTTCACACGAGCCATTGTGTGCATTGTGTGCACTAAAGGTATTGCTAACTCTTTAGCTGCTGGCATAGCAACTTTTCCAGATAGCCAGTAATGTGAATGAATAAGATCGTAGTGTTCTTTTTTCATGATCTGCAAAAATGCCCGAGACAAGCCTGCGATATGTGCAGGTAGTTGTTCTTTTGTTAACTCACCATGGCCGCAATCAAAGTGGCGCACTCGTACTCCCGGTGAAATCTCAACGATCTCTGGTGCATCCGCATCTGTTCTGCGCGTGAAGATATCTACGCTAACTCCCATTGCTGCCATGCGTTGGGCCGATTCCAGCACGTAAATGTTCATGCCACCTGCATCGCCAATTCCTGGTTGATCCAGAGGCGATGTGTGCACCATCAACGTTGCTATACGGCCGTTCATAGAATTAAGGGTACGCGTACTTACAGAGTTGCGCGAATGAGGCCGATTTCAACGCCCCCACCATAGATATTTTCAACTTTTTCCTTGGCATCAAAGCCCCAGCGCTTTATTAACGCCGCAGAAATAGCTGGCATTGCTCGCATGCTTCCATCGCTTATTTTGATTGCAAAACTGCGGCCATCAGATAGCGATGCAATATTTACCGCCTCTGCGCCATCTTTCATAAACAAACCATCAACGTTTTGCATCATATAAGTAGCAAGTCGACCTGGACCAGAGACCATTTCCGGATTGTTTCGACAGGCGCTAATTACGCGCTGATGAATGGGATCAGAGCTGAGCGTTAGATTTTGTATCGCTCTTGCCAGCCCCAGTAGTGAGAACAAAAACAGCGGTGCACCGCACCCATCAACACTTGTTAATGCAACTTGTTCGCCGCTCATTGTTTCTACTTCTTTTTTAATTACCTGCTGAAGTGGATGTTGTGGATCTAAATAGTTCTGCGTTGGCCAGCCATTAATTACGCATGTTAAAAGCATTCCGGAGTGTTTACCGCTGCAGTTCATTGCAAGTCTTGTTGGTTCGCTAGTTCTTCGAAGCTCTTCATCTAATGGGCGATCGATCATGCACTGCAATGCCCCTTGATCAAGACCTGCTTTAGCTAAAATCTCTAACGCACCGTTTTGATGCATAGGTGTTCCGGCGTGTGATGCACAGACAAGTGCTAACAAACGCGGTTCAAGATCTAAACCAGATCGAACCATTGCCGATGCTTGAATAGATTTCAGTGATGATCTGGAGTAAACATTAAGCGTTGGATCACCCTTTTGAAACTCAATTGATCCATCGGCGCTAAGAACAACGATGTGCCCGGCGTGAACAGATTCAACAATTCCGCTTCGTGTTACTTCGGCTAATACTTCACCCAGCATTAGTTAATCGCTTTGGCGCTCAAGTGATGACCAAATGTGTGCTTGTAGTTCACTACCTTCGGCAGCCATGTCGTATGCAAAGAAGAGCTCACCTGCAACAAGTCCGTATAAGCGAATTCCCTCAGAAACAACTTTTGCAGAAGGTGCTGCATAGCCACGATCTAGAACCAACTGAATCTTTGGGCCATCATAAGTTCCGACCCAACCTTCGCTAATTCCTGTGTTGTGTGCGATAACAACTTCTAAAATGTTGTTTGGTTGCACACGCCAGAAGCCCACTTCTGATGCTGCTGGTCTAACGATTTCACCATCCGCATCGATGATCCAAGAACGTGAGAAGTAATTAAGAAAGTTACGCCCATCGTGGTTAAAAACAACTTCTTGTGCAAATTCAAATGGTTCGATATTTGGATACTCACCGCGACCTTTTCCGCGCCATGTTCCAACCATCCAGGCCAATGGATTTAACTCTTGGTGTAAACCTTCAGGGATTTGAAAAACCATTATGGATTCTTCCTCCAGTTATTATTTCGCCGCGCCTTAGATTGGCGACCAGTAAATGCAAAGACGATGAGTGCTATACCTATTGCAATTGCCGCTAAGGCAAGAACCACAGATGTAAACAACTCCATGGTTTAAGGATAGCGGTTAAACAATCACCTGCTGTGAGGCGGGGATGCCATCGATTGTTAGCGTTGCATCAGTTGGCGTATTTCGTTTAACAATTGCCAAAGCTATTGTGCCAAGTTCGTGGTGACGGGCAACAGTGCCAATAAATCCAACTTTAACTCCATCATTTTCAATAGCAGTGCCTGTAGCAGGAAAACCAACATCGCTTCCATCAAGATGCAACATCACTATTCGACGAGGTGGATTACCTAGGTTATAAATCTTGGCAACTGTCTCTTGGCCGCGATAACACCCCTTTTTCATATGCACTGCGCCATGTAATACACCGATCTCATTGGGAATCGACTTATGGTCTGTCTCAAAACCAATACGTGGTCGCCCTGCTGCAACGCGCTCTGCATCTAATGCCCATGTGCCAACCTGTGTTGCAACGCCACCAAAAGTCTTTTTCATCTCTTCTACTTCTGCCCTAGGTACTAATGCAAAGGGACCACCGATTTCATTTGGCATTCCAGGAGCACGAAGAACTGCGTACTCACTACTTGCATCTTTCACATCTACTCGCAACATAAACTTCATCTTTGTTAAGTACTCAATTAACTGGTCGCTATAGCCCGGGTCTAATACAAGAAAAGATGTTTGACCGTCATCGACGATATTAAATTGAAACTCAATATGCCCACGTGCATCCAAGATCATGTTTGATTTCCAGAGACCCGGTTCTAAATCGCTAACAAACTGAGTTGTTAGATCATGTAGCCATTGCAAGCGATCAAGACCGCTAACTGCAACTATGTTGTAATGGGAAAGATCTGCCCACGCTGTTCCGGCCTCCAGGGCGCGTTGTTCTTTTACAGGTTCACCGAAATGCCACACAGCACCTTTATCGGGACCATCTTCAACTAGAACCGCGCTCATGTGCCTAATCTACCGCGTTGGCGCACAAAGGTTGAAGTGAGGGTAGTTTCTTGCGGGTTTAACCGTGCGTAAATGAATGTACTTATTTTGTTGCTGGCTTTACGCATGCTGCGCAGGTGCCATAAATCGCAAAGTGCGTCACATCTGTCTTAAAGCCAAAGTCATCGGCTAATGCATTTACAAAGTTAGCAGCGGTATCAATTGGTGCATCTCCTACAGATCCGCATGTTCCACAAACAAGATGAAGGTGAGTTAACTCTTCGGCGGCGTGATAGGTGGCACCACCATGTCCTAAGTGCGTGTGTTGAACAAGTCCAACGTTTTCTAATGTTTCTAAATTGCGATAGACCGTTGAAAGATTAATTCCAGGATGGGTTGAGCGAACCTTTTCTGCAACTTCCTCCGGTGTTGCATGGCCAAGAGAGCGAACAGCAGATAAAACTAATTCGCGCTGCGGGGTAAGGCGTAATCCTTTTTGATGGAGTTCATGCTTTTCGGCCATATGAGAACTCTACCCTCTTACTTTGAACGTGCCCGAAGTAAGAGAAGATAGATTTCACAGCCAAGGCAGAAATTAAAGGCAGCGTTTAGAAAAGCTGCCGCTAGAGCAAAGCCCACAGCGATTGTAAAGACCAATTCAAGACCAGCAAATGATCCAACGGCTGCAGTTAATGCAAAGAGTAGACCGACAGTTTGTGCAAACTGTGGTGGGCGTACATCTTCTGTTGCACCTGATTTCTTAAGTCGTGGTTTAACAAGAGACTTAAAAATAAATGCATACGGCGTGAACTGAGGTCCCTTAATTGCACCGATTGCAAAAACAATTGCTTGGGCAACGATTACCCAAACATTGTTTGTGGCTAGCGCAGTTGCTAATACGATACTCGTGATGACTGCGCCAAATCGTGGACCACGTGCATCAATAATTATTGGAGTTACTTTGATCTTTGAATTATTTGTATTTTGAACCACTCATTTTCCTTTGCTCGTTGGATTAATTGTTAAATGAAGAAACAATTAAGCAAGACACAAAGATGCAGCAAGGCGACCGTAATCAATCACGCGACGCTTAGTAGCTGCTAACAACATGGCTTAATGGTAAATGCAGGGATGACTTATTGCGAGTTGCAAATAACTTGCAACTATCTAATTGCACTGATGGCAGTAAGCACCTGTGCACGCTTAGGAGCACCCATAGCCCGCCCTACCTCTTGGCCGTTTCGATCTACAAACAATGTTGTTGGGGTGCTTCGAATATCTAATGTGCGCACTAGCTCTAACTGCTCTTCGGCATCGATCTCTACATATTTCACATCATCCATGCCGGCCGTGACATCACTGAGCAATGCTCTAGTTGCGCGACATGGCGTGCAGAAGGCCGATGAAAACTGAACCACTGTTACGCGAGGGCCTAACTCTGCACCGATCATCCGGGCAGTGATCTGGCCGGCCTTATCTTTGCGGTCCTTTACAACTACACGTCCGCGCGTGCGCTGATACCAAATGCCGTAGGCAGTACTGGCAATTAACACCAGCGCGATTGGAAGCAATGATTTCACGGGGGTAGTCTGTACCAATGGCGAAGGTTCTGCTACTTACGAACACACTTGGCGCAAGCGCAGAAGTGCTTCCAGCACTGGGCTTGTTGCAACATCAAGTGCGAATCTTGCCTGCCGAAGCAAGTGTGTTAATTGATGTTCCAGAGTTTGATGTTTTGTTTATCGATGCTCGCCGTGAATTACCTGCAGCTAAATCACTAACCAAACTTTTAACAACTACCGGTGTTGGTTGCCCCATTGTTGCAATCACAACAGAAGGTGGCTTGGCTGCGATAAACGCTGACTGGGGTATCGATGATGTCATTTTAGATACTGCTGGCCCTGCGGAAGTTGATACACGCATTCGTGTGGTTCTTGGTAAGCATGCAATCGAACTAGTTGCATCAGATCCTCATGGCGGTGAGATTCGTGCTGGTGAGATTTCTATTGATGAGGCAACTTACACAGCCCGCCTTAGAGGCGATGCTTTAGATTTAACTTTCAAAGAGTTTGAACTGCTGAAATATTTAGCGCAGCACCCAGGTCGCGTATTCACTCGCGCACAGTTGTTGCAAGAGATCTGGGGTTATGACTACTTTGGTGGAACGCGCACCGTTGATGTTCACGTACGAAGACTTAGATCCAAACTTGGTCCAGAGTTTGAAGCAATTATTGGAACAGTAAGAAATGTTGGCTATCGATTTACAGTTGCAGGTAAAGAAGTTAATTCACAAGAACACGCGTAACAATGCGGCATATTTTAAAACTACATCGTGATCTAGATGTGCATGCTCTGCCTCACCCAGTCTATGAATTTAAAATTGAAACTTTTAACGTCGACCGCCATAAACAAGAGTGGTTAGACCTTAACAACCTAGTTTTTTCTCATCACCCAGATCAAGGAAATTGGGCAATGGAGGATTTGGAAAACCGAATGAGTGAGCCTTGGTTTGATCCGCAGGGTTTTTTTCTTGCCACATTCAACGGAATGATCAATGGCTTCGTTTGGACAAAAATCCATAAAGATCTAACGAATCAAGACCCTGTTGGAGAGCTATATGTCGTTGGAACTCACCCGGATTATTCAGGTAAAGGGATAGCACGCGCGCTTTCAATTGCATCCATCAACTACTTTGTTAATAAGGGCCTAAAGCATTCGATCTTGTATGTGGATGCAGATAACGAAAAGGGCCTAAAGCTCTATGGCTCTTTGGGTTACAACTAACCCTTTGCAAGACCCAAGAAACCCACTGCGCAGTGTTTATTTTAGGGTTTAACTAAATCAGCACACATATTGTTGAAGGCCTTTGTGTGTGCATCAACATCGGCTGTCGTTGTATCAGGACACATCAAAGCCATGTTGTGAAAAGGCGTAATTAGAAAGCCATCATTTAGCATGCGCAGGTGTATGTACTGCTCCAACTCAAAGTCTCCGGCGTTGTTAGCATCTGCACCTGTTACAGGTGCGGTCTGGCCAAATATGTATTCAGCGCGGGCGCCCAAGCGATTACAGCTCCATGGAAGATCAAACTCTTTTATTGCAGCATCGACCCCATCTGCCCAACGTGTTCCAAGTTTGATCATGTGATCAAAGTTTTTTTGGGTTAAAACCTGAGTCAAGGTTGCGCGCATTGAAGCTAACGAAAGTGCGTTACCTGCCAATGTTCCACCGACGCCACCAGTATCGATGATCTCTAACTCCACCATCGATTTAATCTTTTCAGCGATCTCATGTGTCATGCCAAATGTTCCAGTAGGTATGCCGCCACCGATTGCTTTTCCTATTGTTAAAAAGTCAGGCTTTAATCCACGATCTGCTGTCATGCCACCAGGGCCAACAGAGATCGTATGTGTCTCATCGATAATCAAAATAGTGCCGTGTTTCTTTGCTAACTCCTGTACTGCCTCTAAATAACCAGCCTGTGGCAAGACAATTCCAACATTTGTCATTGCAGGCTCCATCAAAATTGCGGCAACATCACCCTTAGCCAAAGCTTTTTGCATACCTTTAATGTCATTGAACTCAACAACCCGAGTTGTTTGATCCAAATCAACTGGTTTGCCGATGTTTCCTTCACGAGCAACTGTGTTGCCCTTTTTATCTAAGGTTGCAAAGGTTTCATCGACAGAGCCGTGATAGCAGCGATCGATAACAACAATTTTTGACCTGCCAGTTATCAAACGTGAATAGCGGATAACGTGACGGTTAGCATCAGTTGCAGAGACGGTGAACTGCCATAGCGGCAAACCAAATCTGCTTGCTAATTCGCCAGAGACAATTGCTGCATCTGCTGTTGGCAACATAGAGGTAATTCCTCTGCCTGCTTGTTCACGGATTGCAGTAACAGTTGCATCAGGTGAGTGGCCCGTCATAGATCCTGTATCGCCTAAACAAAAATCTATATATGTATTGCCATCGACATCACTAAAGCTGGCACCTTTTGCCTGTGAAATAAAGATTGGATAAGCACCAGGCCACTTAGCCATCCATGACATAGGGACACCCCCGGGCATGTTTACTTGCCCAGCTTTAAACATCAGACCACTTTTTGGATGTAGCTTTAAAAAGCGCTCATCTTCAATAGCGCGCAGTTGCTTTAAACGATCGCGATTAATCATGTGTGCATTCTAGCAATTTTGATTAGATGATTACTCTAAGGATTCAAATACAAATAGTGCTTCTATGTAATCTTCACCGGTAATACCTAAATTTTGTGCATCAGGGGGCGCAGTTTGTGGCCCAATGCACAAACCATCTGAATCCTCTGTATTAACTACCCACCACGGTGCATCTGATTCAATAGAGATTCTTGCAACATCTTCCCAAACAAGTGCAGGGGTGCCTTTAATGCCTGTAAATGCATCATCCCAAGGTTGTTGTGTTGGTTTAACTAATTCACCAGTTGGCAAACCGTCACTGCCTCGCAGCAACATCTGTGTTGCTTCAAATTCAATCTCGGCGCTTCCTCCACGATCTAAATCACGTGCAAACCATGGATGAAAACCAAGCCATGCCGGTAGTTCGCAACCATTTGCATCGTATTCAAGTGACCAACGAATTGCATCATCTAATACTTCAATTCTCTGTTCAACAGTTGCATCACCATATGGTGATGGCAAGTGCAGCAGTGATCTGCCAGGACCAATCTCCTGCCACGATGAGATCAATCCAAAACCATGTATTGCATGTGGTGGATCAATAGTTGCTGGCAGTTGAATCAAATCGCCGCCCTTGTTCTTGATTAGACCTTCTTTAATCCGACCAGCCCAAGGGGCCATGGAATACCAACCAGATGTGTGAACCTGTCCCCTAAAGGGAACAGCAAACTCATTGTCTCGCCACTTTAAAGATGTGATGCGTGCACCGTTGTCATCATCGATTGCAATCTGAAACTCGGCATCATCAATAAACTGCATTATTTTCCCAACGCTTCTACTAGTTCATGCATCCATGGAGGTTGGGCACCAGCACGTGAAACAGTTATTCCTGCAGCAACTGCTGCTCTCTGCAAAACCTTATTCAATGTCTGGCCAACAAGACCTGCCACAGAGTATTTAATTACGCCCTCCACAAGTATCGCACCGACTGTGTCGCCAGCACCGACAGTATCAACAACATCAACTCTCACGCTTTCTACCTCTTCTTGCGCGCCATGGGTATAACCGATGATTCCTTTTGCTCCCCTTGTAACAACAACAAGAGATGTCTCCCCTTCAAGCCAGCGATGTGCCACTTCATCCATTGATTCATCTGGATATAACCAGGCAATATCTTCATCGGAAAGCTTGACCACAGAAGAGATGCCAACCCATTTTTCAACGGCCTGGCAATACTTTTTACGATCACCGAGAAAAGAAGGACGCACATTTGGATCAAAAACAATCGGTGCAAACTCGGCGCATTTAACTGCCCAGTCAAACAAAACTGTTGCCCCTGGTTCCACAACAGTTGCAAGTGTTCCAATCTGCAAAACGCTGGGCTTTAGCCTTTCAGGATCTGGTAGCCATGATGGTGAAAATTCAAAAGTTGCAGTCCCGTCAATTACAAACTTATATGTTGCAACACCGGCCTTATCCAACTGAACAGTTGCAGTACTTGTCGGCTTGTTACTTTCTAGTGCTAATCCAAGGCCCACACCATCTCGTTCAAGTTCTTTTCTAGCCAATTGGCCAAATACATCTGTTGAGATTCCACCAATAAATTCCACATGATGCCCAAGACGTGCAAGAGCCTTAGCTGTATTTGCGGGGCCCCCACCAACAACTGGACCAGTTGGAAGCACATCTATTAAAACTTCACCGCACACCCAGATACTCATACAAGCATCCAATTGAGCATTAAATCAACTCGCCTTTGCGTGCTAAAAACTCAGTTATTACTTCAACACCTAATAAATGATCTTCAACCTGCGGCAGGCCACTAATTAATAAAATCCCAATACAACCAAAGCCTTTAACATTTAGTGGAAGACCCCCACCGTTGACTGCATGAGTCTTTTCTGGCAAACCTTTGCTTTCATACCAATCAATACCTTGTTCTTCGGCTAAAACTCTTTCATAGATAGTTGAGTTGCCGGTTGCAAGTACAACTCGCGCCTTACGTGCGATCCACTCATCATTTTTTGGTGTTGATCCAGGAAGTGATGCATGGAACACAACCCAATCTTTTAATCGAACTTCAATCACAATCGCTAACCCACGTTCGAAGCCAAGATCTAAAGCGATCTCACCAATTTCAATTGCATCTTTTTGAGACAGGGACTCAAGCTCTAAGGTTTTCGCTTCCAACGCTAAACCTTGGCTAGAAAAGCCCCCTGTTGTCTCGTTCATGGCCTCATTACACCCCAAAAATCCTCGATAGAAAACTATGCAAAAAATCCTCCCTCTAGCCCACGCCCCACGCTCAAACGGGTCTTTCTCATGACATATGTGAGTGCCCTTGTTGCACAAGCCGACCCAGAGATCGTCTCTGGATCGACTATCGAAAGGAAAATAATGTCTACAAAGACAATTTACAAGCGTATTGCGCTTGTTGCAGTAGCAGCTCTTGGAATGGGTGTTCTTACATCTGTTTCACCAGCATCTGCGACTGGAGCTTGGGCATCACCGTTTGACCTCACTACCTATGAATCAGCTTCTGCAACTACGGGAGCATCATTAACTATGACGGCAACACAGGTTGCTGGAGCCGATAACTATATCGAGTTCACTGGAACTGCTACAACTGATGGAACTCAGTTTGTGCGTTTAGCAGTAACAGGTGGAGTTATCTCATCTGCAGCCAATGCAACTCTTCAGAATGCAGCAGGTGCTGCAGTAACTGATGGAACTGCAACAGTTGCAACTTATGCAGCTGATTACGATCTATCAGGTGCCTTAGTACGTATTCCAACAAAAGCAGCAGGAACTATTGTTGTTTCTGTTTCACAGAATGTGATTGCGAGCGGTCAAGTTACTTCTACTGAAGTTCAGAAGTATACAGTTACTGTTTCAGCTGCTGGAGTTTCAGGAGTTCCTTCTGCTGCAAACTCAACAGTTGCAATTAAGTATGCTGCACCTAATGCTTCTGCATTCCCTACAACAGATGCAACTGCCACAGTAGTTTCAGCTGCTCTCACAACAGCACCAGCAAACATCTATGTACTCTACAAAGATGGTTCAGCTGCAGCAGCTAATCTTGCAAATACTGTAGATTCAAAGGTAACAGCTAGCGGTGCTTGCGTTATCCAAGAGGGAATTACAACAAGCGGATACGGTAAGGTCTTTACATCAGCAGTTGCAACATCTGACGGTGTTGCTGATAATGCTGCTGGAACTTCCGGAAACCGAAATGGTATCCGAATCGATGTTAAGGGTGATGGAACCGGAATTGGTGGAGCTTGCGTAGTTACAATTGAAGCTCGCAAAGACGGAGCAACTGCCTACACAACAATTGCAACAAAGACTGTAACGTTCTACGGAACAGTTGCATCACTTGCATACACAGCGCTTGTTGGTTCAATTGTTGATGTAGATTCAACTGGTGCAGTTACTGGTAACGCAGAAGGTTATGCAGCAGTTATCACAGGTAAAGATGCTGGTGGAAACGCTGTAACTCTTACATACGATGCGTTCACAGCTCCAACAGCCGCTCAGAAAACTGCAGCAGTTGTTACTGATGCAGCAGTTGTTGCCGCTACTGCTGGAACATACGGTGTAACAGCAGTTACTGCTGACGCGCCAGTTCTAGTCATTGATGCAACTGACACAAAGACGGGTGTTAAGTCATTAACACTTACTCACACAGCAACAGGATTAACAGTTACAGTTCCATTTACTGTTGGTCTAGCACGAGCAACAACTGCTGTGTTGACAACAGATAAGGCAATTTACCTACCAGGTGAGAAGATCACTCTGACTCTTACACTTAAAGATGCAGGTGCATTTGCTGTTGCAGATAACGCAACTGGTACAGATGTTCTTGCAACAGGTGGTATCACAACTAACGTCTCACTAAACGGAGACACAACTACAGCTACTGCTGTACCAACAGTTGGCGGAAAGAAGACATGGACGCTCTATGCACCATTGACTTCAGGTCCAGTTGTCTTTGCTGGTAAGACAGGATCATCATCAACATTGGCTCCAGCAACAGCTGTAACACTTGCTCATACAGTAACTGTTTCAGACTCAGCAACAATGTCAGCACTTACTACATTGATCAACAGCTTAATTGCCAAGATCAAT
>CAMCYA010000016.1 GCA_945883675.1 Bifidobacterium breve | reverse complement strand
CATGTTGGTGTCGCACTCGAAGATCCCATACCTACTTGATGCCAAGATTCAAAGTACACGCGCCATAGATCTGTTGCTCCCTTAGGAGTCAAGGCAAGTGCACCACCAACTAGGTCACCAAATCTTTGTCTTGAATTGAGTAAAGTTATTGCGCCAAGAGTGAGAAAACCCAAGATCTCTGGTCTCCTGAAAAACTTAGCCCACTCATTACTCTTTACAGGTGTTAGTAGATCTTCATCCTCTTCGTTTGATTCTAAAACTGATGAGGTTTGGCTTGCTTGCTCATGCCGAAATAGTTTAGCTCTGACAGTTTCAATTACATGTTCACTCCCATGGCGAATCTGCGACCAACGAGGGGGAATGTAGGCAGCAACAACTCGCGATGAAACCAAGCGATGTTTTTTCCGAAGCCTTCGAGCCTGAAGAATTCGTTGCGGTTTAATCAGTAACGTTGTAATCGCAAGTAGTTCATCTCCGGCATAACCAGGCAGTTTGAGGAGTAAATATCCAATAGCTCGCGCAAACGCTGAGCCAAGAAGTTGAACGATAAGCCAAGGCAGCATCCACCATGTCGAGTTAGCCAAAAGAACATAGGCTGCGTTGCGGCGATCTAATAAAAGCGGACGGTGCAGTAGTGCGCCTTCAACGTCAACAACTCTGCGCTCATTTGCCGCAGCTTGTGCGTGATAGGCAACTGCATTTGTTGCCGCAAGAACAGAGTGTCCGGCAATTCGAACTCGCCATCCAAAATCTACATCATCTCTAAAGAGAGTCAGATTTGGATCCAGTCCACCAAGTTCTTCAAAAACATCTCGTCGTATTAGTGCACCTGCAGTGCTAACTGCTAACACATCATGATTACCATCATGTTGGCCTTGGTCGTATTCGTTAGCTTCAAGACCCGTCCAGCGCGCACCATTGCCGGCAATGCTGACTCCAGCTTCAAGTAAGTGTGTTCGATCATGCCAACCAAGAAGTTTGGGTCCAGCCATAACAACTTGCGGACGATCTTGTACTGCAGCGAGAAGTTGAGCAAGCGCAGTTGGTGCTGGAGCGCAGTCATCATGAATCAACCAGATCCATTCATCAGTTTCACATGCGGGCAAAGTTTGCAGTGCAAGAGAAATCGCCTGGCCATAACCAACATCAGGTTCGGTTGTTATAAATGGAATTCTTGCTGACTTTAATAACTTCGTCGAAGAATCAGTCGAACCTGTGTCGATTCCAGAAATAAAATCTATTGGTCGAGATTGAGAACCAAGGGCTGCAACAACTTCAGGTAACCACAAAGCTCCATTGTGTGTAACTAGAACCGCAACAATGCGGAACTTATCGTCTGGAGCTTTTGCGGCCATGAATACACCTCGCTATCTCAAAAGAGACTCGCTATCTCAAAAGAGATAAAGGGAAATTAACTTTATGCAGATCGGCGCTTTAGGCGGCGGCGTTCACGTTCTGAGAGTCCGCCCCAAATTCCAAAGCGTTCATCGTGTGCAAGTGCATATTCCAAGCACTCTGCACGAACATCACAAGAAAGACACACGCGCTTTGCTTCGCGAGTAGAGCCACCTTTTTCTGGGAAAAAAGCCTCTGGATCAGTCTGTGCGCAAAGTGCGCGCTCCTGCCATGAGAGCTCCATGTTTTCGCCAGAGGCAAGAGTAATTGTTGGACCGGACGTGGGGATCTGGCCGGAAGAGGCCGCGGGTTTGATCGGCATAGGCTCGATTCTCCAATAGCTTTCGTGATCTCATCCCTTGTGGACAAGAGTTCTTATAGGTGAATTACACGCGTGTAACTCGTTTCTGTCAAGCCCGCAGGCATGAAATGGGCCACTTAGGAGGGGCTAATACCGCTCCATTCGGAGGGAATTGAGCTGAAATTGAGCGTGATTTTCGCACATATCCTGCAATAAATAAATAATGTTTAGGGAATTGAAATTATTTCATCATTAGTGACAAATGAACTAGTAATTTTTGCGCCATCTTCAACCTTTGTTCCTTTTGAAATATAGGAACGGCTGATCTGTGCATTTGATCCGATGGAACAGTCGGATTCGATTATTGAGGAATCGATCAAAGCACCTGCTAAAACCTGACAGTTTCCGGCAACGCTGCTACCACCGGTTAGCCGGGCAGATGAATCTACTTTTGAACCCGGCATTATCAAAAAATCACCATCGCGATTAACAATTTCAGTCGATGCGTTCATAAGTGCATGAGGAGTTCCAATATCTACCCAGTAAGAGCTCTCTATGTATCCATAGACCGCCGCCCCACTTGCAACTAGTGCAGGGAAAGTTTCTCGCTCAACTGAGACGACTGTATCTAATGGGATTGATTCAAGAACGCGAGGATTAAATACATAGCATCCAGCGTTTATTTGATTGGTAACTGGGTTTTCCATTTTTTCAAGAAAAGCTGTAACTCGCCCATTGGGGTCGGTTGGAACACAACCGTATGCACGAGCATCTTCTACTTTTGTTAGATGCAAAGTGACATCGGCACCATGTGCTTCATGTTGGCGAATCTGCTCAGCGAGATTATGAGAGCTAAGGACATCGCCATTTAAAATCACTATTGATTCCGATGAGTTGATCAACTTTGCAGCATTTCGTATCGCTCCACCTGTTCCTAACGGTGATTTCTCAACTGCATATTGAATCTGCATACCCCACTTTGATCCATCTCCGAAATATGGAGTAAATAACTCTGCTAAATACGATGTTGCAAGAACGATGCGAGTAATACCTGCAGCTTTAGCCATTTTGAGTTGATGCTCAGTTACAGGAATTCCGGCAACTGTGAGCATTGGTTTTGGAGTATTTTTAGTTAAGGGCATCAGTCGAGTACCAAAACCACCTACGAGCAATATTGCTGTTGCCACTAACTTAAACCTTTAAGCGCGTAACAGCTTGGGCAATTTGATCATCAGTTGCAGTCATTGCCACCCGAATATGTTGTGCACCTGCCTGGCCATAGAAACTTCCAGGAGTAACCAAAATACCTAAATTAGCCATCCACTCAACACTCTTCCATGCATCTTCATTTCGAGTGCACCAGAGATATAGACCCGAATCACTGTATTCAACAGTAAATCCATTGGCCTCTAAAGCAGGACGCATCGCATCTTTGCGTGCGTTATAGCGATCACGCTGCTGTGCCACATGTGCATCATCAGATAATGCAACTGTCATTGCTTTTTGAACCGGCAGCGGAACTATCATGCCGGCATGTTTGCGAATTTCTCGAATTCGGGCAATAAGTTGGCTATCGCCAATCATGAAAGCAGCTCTGTATCCAGCCATAGAAGAGCGTTTGGATAATGAGTGAACTGCAAGGATATTTCTGTTATCTCCGCTTGTCTGTGAAAGAACAGAGAGTGAATGGGCGGTGTGATCAAACTCTAAATAACATTCATCGGAAATCAGGATTGAATTATTATTTCGAGACCAATCAATGCAAGCTTTGATCTCTTTGGCGCTGTGTACGCGCCCTGTTGGATTTGAAGGTGAGTTCAACCATGCTAGATCTGCCTTCGGCCATGTTGTGGCATCAATTGCAACGGGAATCGATTGTGCACCTGCTAGCAAAGCTCCAACGTGATATGTCGGATATGCGATTTCAGGAATTAAAACTTTTGTCGCTTCAATTATTGTTGGTAGCCAAGCAACTAACTCTTTTGATCCAATAACTGGAAGTACATCAAAATCTCCAGTTACACCTAACCGTTGGGTTGCCCAGTTTTTAATTGCTGCACGCAACTCCGCTGTTCCAGCTGTAAAGGGGTAGCCAGGTGAGTTAGATGCATCGCGAAAAGCTTTTTGAATGAAATCTGGAGTTGGATCAACCGGTGTTCCTTGTGAGAGATCAATTATCCCATTGGGGTGCGCACGCGCCTTGTCACCAAAAGGCACCAAGGCATCCCATGGAAAATCTGGGAGCTGTGCTCTCAATTTTTACTCGCTCTTTGGCGGAAGTGCGGTAACAATCTGATGATCGCTACCGGTTGCTCCAACTTTACTTGCACCGCCTGGCGAACCAATCTCAACGAAAAATTCGGTATTGACTGCGCTAAATTCTTTCCACACGCCAGGAACATCATCTTCATAATAAATTGCTTCAACTGGACAGACTGGTTCGCAAGCCCCACAGTCCACACATTCATCTGGTTGGATATAGAGCATGCGGTCACCCTCATAAATGCAGTCCACCGGACATTCTTCGATGCAGGACTTATCTTTCACATCGACGCAAGGTTGGGCAATCACATAGGTCACAACAGGCCTCCAGATTTTATGGTGATTTGATTGGCGCAATTCTAACGCGTACCTCACCTACATCGCCAGATTTGCTTGTTCGGTTTATCGTAGGCACATGCCCACGGAGCTAGAACCCACCTTTACTGCCCTTGTTGGAAAAAGGGTGAGTATTCGCTTACACGATCCCGAAGGTGGCTTTCGTGACATTGTTGGACATCTTGAGAGCGCCACTTCACTTAGAAATCGACATGGTGAGTTAATTGAATTCTCTCATGAAGAGATTTTTATCTGGAGAGAGGTCGTTGTAAAGAAATGACCTTGCGTTTATATGACACGAAATCTCGTGAATTAAAGCCAGTTGCTACTCCAAACGGTGCCACCTCCATGTATTGCTGCGGCCCTACGGTTTATCGAGATGCACATGTTGGAAACTTAAGAACATTCTTGCTAGCTGATTTGATTTCACGTGCCTTAACTGTGTCCGGGGTTGCGGTGACTCTGATTCAAAACATTACTGATGTTGGACATATGAGCGAGGATTTTCAAGAAGATGACAAGATATTAACTCAAGCCTCGATTGAGAAAATTGATCCCTTTGAGATTGCCAGAAAGTATGAAGCTAATTTTCATAAGGACCTTGCTCGTTTGAACATTAAAAAAGCTCATCTCTATCCAAAGGCAAGTGAGTCGATAGAGATGATGCAATCGATGATTGAGGAGTTGATAAAAAAAGACGCTGCCTACCTTGGAATTGATGGATCTGTCTACTTTGATGCTCACAGCTCGAAAGGCTATGGAGAGTTAAGTCGCAATCGACTAGATGCGCTTAAACCTGGACACAAACATGAAACCTCTCAAGATGGAGCTAAAAGATTTCATGCGGATTGGGCCTTGTGGAAAGCAGCGGGCAACAGGTCGCAGATGGTTTGGCCATCGCCATGGGGAATAGGGTTTCCTGGTTGGCATATTGAATGTTCGGCGATGTCATTAAAACTTTTAAATAGCCATGTTGATGTTCACGTTGGTGGAATTGATCTTCGCTTTCCACACCATGAAAATGAACGTGCTCAGTCAAATGCAATTACCGGCAATGAGAGTGTTGATATTTGGGTTCATGGTGAGCACCTCTTGTTCGAGGGACGAAAAATGTCGAAAAGCTCAGGAAATGTTCTACTACTTCAGGACGTGATTGACCGTGGATTTGATCCAATTGCGCTTCGGCTCTGCCTATTAGAAAATCGTTATAGATCTCAGATGGATTTAACGTGGAAATCAATTGAGGCGGCCAATGAACTACTGCTGCGATGGAGAGGCAAGATTTCTGTATGGGCCAGTGAAGAAGGCCTCAACGATCCTGTGGAAGTTGATCCTGTGGAAATCGACCCTGAGATTCAGTCGGCGATTGAGAACGATATCGATACACCAAAAATTCTTCTTCGCTTGCGTGCAATAGAAAAAAGTGATCTGAGAAATAAGCGCTCTCTATTTATGTATGCAGATCAGATTCTTGGCTTACATTTAGATGCAGGGGTTGAGGAAAAAACACTTACAGCCCAGATGAAAGATCTATTGAATGTGCGCGATATTGCTAGAAATGAAAAACGTTGGGCAGATAGTGATCAACTACGAGTTCAATTAGAAGAGCTTGGTTTGATCATCAAAGATACGCCAGAGGGACAGACCTGGTCCTAGATTGTTTTGAGGGAGTGCAATCTGAGTTAGGGGTTGCGTTAGAAGTCGTGCAAGTGGTCGCGCTAGTGGTTGTTCAAGTTATTGAGGTAGTTGTACTTAAAGAGGCATCATGATTGCAATAACAACGACAATGAATCCAATATTTAGTAGAGAAGTTCCTAAGCCATCGCCTTGAATTAAGTATTCATCGTTTAATCCAGGAAATCCTGCTCGTAGAACTACAAAACCCCAAACAATGGCAACTATGAATCTATATGTACGACCACCCCATTTTCTGCCAGAGGCCCATACTCCAAAACTTGTGCCCGCAAGAGAAAGAAGAAGGCCAAAGGGTGGATACAAACTATGCACAAATACAGAGCTTGCACCTAATGCCAATCCTAAAAGTATGGAGTAGAGATACTTCATTTCAGAATTACTCCAGAGGCTAAATCTGTTTCACGACCATGTTCATCAAAAGGCTCACTTTTTTCACCTTTAACTAATGTGTAGTACTCATCTCCCCATATCTGCTGACCTAAATTATTTGAAAGAGCAAAAAATGGACCGTCTAAAGTAATTTGAGTTTCGTGTGCCTTCATTGCGGCAAGTTTTGAATCTACAAATTTGCCACCATCTACAAGAGTCGTCACTAGTGAATCGTCTTTTGCAAATGGAAGGTCATCGACCGTTTCTGCACCAAAAAAATCTGAGCCAATCTCTTTCATTTTGGCAATACCTTGAGCCAATACTGACTTTGGCATTGTGTTCCAATAAATTTTCTGAATCTGCCAATTGGCAATTTTTGAGGCACGCATTGCGATCCTGTGTGCCTGAATATGATCAGGATGACCATAACCACCAAATTCATCGTAGGTAATCATTATGTGTGGTTTAACTTCCTCAATCACTTGCACTAAGTACTGTGATGCGGTTTCAATGTTTGCTTGCCAAAAAACATCGGGGTTATTGTTTGGTTCAGTTCCCATCATTCCACTATCGCGAAATTTAACTAATGGTGCACCCAAAAATCTGTAATCAGTAACACCTAACTCTTTCATTGCTAAAGAGAGTTCACTTTCACGATGAGTACCAAGTTGGTCTTGATCGCTGCTTGCAAGGTGGGCAAGTCCAGGAACTAGCACTTCTCCTTCTTCACCTCTTGTGCATGTAATAAGGGTGACACCTGCTCCGCCGGCGGCATACTTGGCCATCGTGGCCCCGTTATTGATAGTTTCATCATCAGGGTGTGCATGTACCAAGAGAATGCGAATTCCTTCATATGTGCGGTTCATAATGGGTAATTCTGCCGTAGGATTGCACAAATGAGTAATGCAGAGATGGTTAATAAGTCACGCTTGCCTCGAGATGAGCGCCGGGCGTTATTGCTTTCGGCGGCTTTAGAAGTTTTTACTAACGCTGGCTATCACTCTGCTGCGATGGATGAGATTGCAGATCGTGCAAAAGTCTCAAAGCCTGTTCTTTATCAGCATTTCCCATCGAAGTTAGATTTATATCTAGCAGTACTGGACCTACATATTGATTCATTAGTTTTTGAAATCCAGAAAGCTATCGCATCGACGCCTGATAACAAAGATCGTGTCTATGCGACAGTTAATACTTATTTTTCCTTCATTGAAAAAGAGGGTGAAGCTTTTCGACTCTTGTTTGAAAGTGATATGAGCGTAGAGCCTCAGGTTTATGAACGTCTCAATCGAATGACATATGACTGTGCAGCCGCAGTAAGTGCTGTTATTGCAATCGACACTGGCCTATCAAAAGAGGCATCAATGCTCATTGGAGTTGGAATGATTGGGTATGCCCAAGTCACCGCACGTCATTGGTTGGAGCGCGATAGCAAATTAACCAAACAAAATGCAGTTGAATTAGTTCATAACCTCATGTGGCGAGGGATTTCGGGTTTTCCCCTCAATTAAAGCCAGTAGGATTAGCGTTATGAGTTTCAATTTAAATATGCGAACAATCTGTTGTGGCGCTTTCTAACGTGGCATTAACTTTTGCAGAGCTTCCACTACGTAGTCAGACGATCGAAGCCTTACATGCCCATGGTTTTCTGGCACCCTTTGCAATTCAAGAAATGGTTCTTCCTATCGCTTTGGCCGATGGAGATGTAATTGGTCAAGCAAAGACAGGAACCGGTAAAACTCTAGCTTTTGGAATTCCTGTGATCGAACGCGTCATCGCGCCCAATGATGCAGAGTGGGAAGCATTTTCAAAGAAGGGTTTACCTCAAGTTTTAATTGTTGTCCCCACACGTGAACTTTGTACCCAAGTCACAAGAGATATTGAAGAGCTTGCATCAAACCGTGGAATTCGAACCTTAGCTGTCTACGGTGGACGAGCATTTGAACCACAAATCGAGGCTTTGCATGCTGGCGTTGAAATTGTTGTTGGAACACCTGGACGTTTGCTTGATCTATCTCGCCAAGGCCAGTTAAAACTCAAGGATGTATCTCGTTTGGTTTTAGATGAAGCTGATGAGATGTTGGACTTGGGATTTTTGCCAGATGTTGAAAAGATTTTAGCCAATACTCCAAACCGTTCGCAGACCATGTTGTTTTCAGCAACCATGCCTGGAGACATCATTGCTTTAGCACGCAGATTTATGAATCAACCGATTCACATCCGTACCCAAGATAGCGAAGATGAGGGAGCAGTTGTCACGCGAATTGCTCAGCATGTATTACGTGCACATGCGATGGATAAGATTGAAATGCTTGCTCGAATTTTGCAGGCTAATGGTCGAGGTCCCACAATGGTTTTTTGTCGCACAAAACGAACAGCACAAAAGACAGCAGAGGATTTACTTGAACGTGGATTTAAAGCGGCACCAATTCATGGTGACTTAGGCCAAGGTGCTCGCGAAAAAGCTTTAGGTGATTTCAAGGCGGGGAAATCTGATGTTCTTGTTGCAACAGATGTTGCTGCCCGCGGAATTGATATCGATGGAATAACTCACGTTATTAACTATCAATGTCCAGAGGATGAAAAGACTTATGTTCACCGAATTGGACGTACTGCACGCGCCGGGGCGCATGGAATTGCAGTGACATTTGTGGACTGGGATGAACTGGCTAGATGGAAAATGATAAATACTGTTTTGGATCTTGGACTTGCCGAGCCTGAAGAGACGTACTCTTCATCTGAGCACCTCTACAAAACGCTCGATATACCGGCTGGTTCAACTGGGCGAATTGTTAAAGCAAAACCAGTTGCTAAGCTTGAAAATCGACCAAGTAAACCTTCGACACATGTTAAAAAAGAGGCTCCGAAAGCTAAGACTGAACGCTCACGCGTGCGGACCAAAAAATTCAAAGAGAGCTAGTTATTTAAGAAATTTTGTAAGTACTTAGTTTTCTACAAATACTCGAATTGCATCAACTAACATCTGAACGGCAATAGCAGCAAGAAGTAAACCAGCAATCCTTGCAACAAGAGTTACTCCAGCTTCTTTGATAACTTTCAAAATCGTTGTTGAAGCCATCAAAGCTGCAGCGATTGCAATATGTACGGCAATCACGGCAGCGATTAAACCAGTTGCCATTTCAGGTGAATCAACTTGTTGCACAAAGATCATGGTTGCAACAATTGCTCCAGGACCTGCCAAAATTGGAGTTCCCAGAGGAACTAAGGCAATGTTTGAATTTGATTCATCACCGTACTTGGAGGTGTTTCCGGTCAAGAGTTCTAGAGCCACTAACAAAAGTAAAAGTGCACCAGCTGCTTGCAAAGCTTCCATGGAGATATTGAGATATCCCAAAATAAAGCGACCAAAAAGAGCAAAGATAGAAATGACAAGAAGTGAGACGGCTGCGGCCTGTATTGCAAGAATTCGTCGAACTCGCGGTGACTTATCTGCTACCAACCCTAGGAAAATAGGTGTTGCACCAGGTGGATCCATAATCACAAATAACGTTACAAAAGACTGAACTGCAAAAGTTATTGCACTGATCTCATTCATAGTGAAATAACCCTTCTAGCATTTGCTTGCGCCTCTAACTTCTCCCATTGTGCCTTATCGGTGTGGTTTTCTGCCAACGAGTTAAGTTTTCCTGTTCCATGATAATCACTACTTCCAGTGACTACTAAATCTAATTCCGCTGCAATCACGCGCAATACCGCCCGCTCTGAAGGATTTTGATCACGATGATCAACTTCAATTCCATTTAAACCAGCGGTTACTAAGTCAGCAAAGTCTTCAACGCCCAAAATTTGCCCGCGTCTAGAAGCAAATGGATGCGCAATAACGGCTACTCCTCCAGCTAGACGAATCAGTTTTATCGCCTCAATAGGAGTTGGTGCTGCATGTGAGACATAAAACCTTGACTCGTTATGAAGTAAATCGGTAAAAGCTTCATCTCGTGATTTAACAATTTTTTTAGATACAAGAGCGTCGGCAAGATGGGGACGGCCCATAGTTGCACCAGCGGGCATTGCTTTTTCTACATCTTCAATGGAGATATCAAAGCCTTCAGCCTGCATTTTTTGAATCATTTTTCTCATACGTGGCAACCGGCCATCACGTGTTTCTTCAAGAACTGTTTGCATCTGTTCATGAAGTGGATCAAATAAAAGTCCGAGCATATGCACACTGATTCCGTCATCGGTTAGACATGAGATTTCAGCACCCAAAGCTAGCTTTAAGTTTCCACGAAGGGACTCTGTCGCTTCTTGCCAACCAGAAGTTGTGTCGTGATCAGAAATTCCTAAAACATCTAGGCCCTGCACAATGGCTTTATTGACTAACTCTCGAGGAGAGTCGGTCCCATCACTAGATGTTGTATGGGTGTGTAGGTCAATCATTATTCGTACCCCTTGTTCTAGTTACAACTAAAACGCAACCAATCAGAATCAAAACTATGCCCGGAATAATACCAATCGGAGGTTTTTGCCCTAGCCACCATAAGGCTAAAAGTGCGCTCAAAGGAACTTCAAAGAAAACTATTAAGGAGACAACTGCCGGTGAGACTCTTTTTAAAACTGAGTTAAACATGGTGTGCCCCAACAACTGTGCTCCAACGATTAGGCCTAGGAGAACTAACCATTCTTTGCCAGCAAAATTAGTGATTTCATTTCCTGCAATTAAAGCCATTGGAAGAGCTGTCATGGAACAGACAAAATAACAAATTGTTGTGTAAGTGGAGGTTTCTAAAGTTCTTTGCGCCTTTGCTCCGGCCATAATGTATGCGGCGGCGAGTGCTGCCGAAATAATTGCGGCAACATCTCCAGTAAATGCTCGAACTGAAATTTGAAGATCAACACCTGAAACAAGGCCTACTCCCACAAAACAGACAATCATTCCAAGCCATGCAGAGGATGGAATATGACCACCGCTGAGTTTTACAAAAAGGGCGGTAAATATTGGTTGTAATGCAACCAATGCTGTTCCTGCTGCAACAGATGTCATTCGCATTGCCATAAAGAAGCCAATAAAATGAAGAGCTAAAAGTACGCCAGCAACTACTGCCCATTTTACGCCGGTTCGATCTCGTGCATGTCGTAATGCAAATGGAAGTGTGAAAAAGGCGCCTCCAAGATTTCGCCAAAAAATCAAGGTGAGAATTGGCATACTGCTCAGTGCAATTAACGGACCAGATGTGCCGATTCCAATCATTCCAATACACAATCGGATGAGATCTGGTTTGGCAGGAATGGCCGTGTGGTGATCTCTACTTAATGATTGGCCTGCACTCATAGGACAAAGGTACCCTTAACCTATGAGCAGCAATCTCCTAAACCGAGTATTTCTCGCCCGTCTTACTGGCACCGCGGTCTTTGATCCAAATGGTGATCCAGTAGGAAAGGTGCGAGATGCTGTTGCGACCCTTAGAACAAATAATGAACCACCAAGAATTCTGGGTTTAGTTGTTGAAGTTCCACTTCGGAGACGAATTTTTGTTCCTATAACAAGAGTTACTTCAATTGAAAACGGAGCCGTTGTCATCACAGGTCTTTTAAACATGCGACGTTTTGATACTCGTGCCGGTGAAGTTCTTGTACTAGGTGAGATGTTAGATCGTTCCATAACTTTGATTGAAACTAATGAGCCAGTTGTAGTTGAAGATATGGGAATGGAACAAACACCCTCAGGTGATTGGTTGATCAAACGGGTTCACATTATGCGCCGCGGTCGTGGTTTGCGACGTAAGGGAGCAACATCAACTGTTGCTTGGGAAGAGGTGACGGGTTTTGCATTTCCAGAACAAAATCAAGGTGTAATTAATTTGCTCTCTACTCTTGCCAATCTACGTGCCGCAGATTTAGCTGCAGTGCTCGGGGAATTGGCACCAAAGCGGCGAATTGAAGTTGCTAGCGGACTAAATGATGAACGACTTGCAGATGTTCTTGAAGAGATGGATGAAAGTGATCGTGTTTCATTATTGGCAGAGTTAGAAGGTGAAAGAGCAGCTGATGTTTTGGGCGAGATGGATCCAGATGATGCTGCCGATTTGCTTCGTGAGATTGGCGAAGAACGGGCTAACGCTCTTCTAGATTTAATGGAACCTGAAGATGCTGAAGATGTTCTACGCCTTATGACATATGAAGATTATTCCGCTGGTGGAATGATGACGACTGAGCCAATAGTTTTAACTGCTAACTCAACAGTTGCAGATGCATTGGCATCTGTTCGACAAAAAGAGATCTCTCCTGCACTTGCCTCTCAGATTTACATCTGTCGCCAACCAACTGAAACTCCTACTGGTCGATTCGTTGGTGTTGTGCACTATCAAAGATTGTTACGTGAGCCGCCTGCAACCCTATTAGGATCAATTGTTGATCATGATTCAAAGGGAATTAATCCTGATGCAACTTTGCACGAAGTTTCTTCACATTTAGCGAGCTATAACATGCTTTCTCTGCCAGTTGTTGACTCAAATGAAAGATTACTTGGCGCTGTCACTGTCGATGATGTGCTCGATCACTTATTGCCAGAGAACTGGCGCCACGACCATCGAGAAAAATCACCCGTCGCTTTCACTACAGAGAATCTTTAAGGAGGAGAAATGGCACGCAATTACGGTTTAGATACCCCTCGCCAAACTCGCCGTTCACTTCGACCACAATTAGATAGCGAAGCATTTGGTCGTTTATCAGAGCGCTTTGCAAGGTTTTTGGGTACCGCACGCTTCCTTGTTTATATGACGGTGTTTGTCTTGAGTTGGGTTGTTTGGAATTTCACTGCTCCAGTAGATCTACGTTTTGATGACTTTCCATTTATATTTTTGACTCTTATTTTGTCTCTTCAAGCATCCTACGCTGCGCCTTTAATCCTGCTTGCCCAAAATCGCCAAGCAGATAGAGATCGAATTCAAATCAATGAGGATCGCGAACAAAATGAACGCTCTATCGCTGATACCGAATACCTAACCCGCGAACTAGCATCATTGCGTAACTCTCTTGGAGAAGTTGCCACTCGTGATTTCATGCGAAGTGAGCTTTCAGATTTAGCACAAGAGATTTCGAAAGAACTACGTAGAGACTCCCAATCGGACACCCAATAAGGATTTGCTTCGCTTCATTAACTTTTCTGCAATCTCGGTAATAGCTTTAGCTGCCTCTGAATCTGGTTGTCCATCAACAATTGGTGAGCCGTCATCTCCACCAGTTCGAAGAAGTGGGCTAAATGGAATCTTTCCAAGTAATGGAACATCTGATCCAACTAATTGAGATAGACGGCGAGATGTTTCTTCTCCCCCGCCATCACCAAACAAGGAAATTGATTCACTGCAGGTAGGACATTGAAAGGCTGACATATTTTCTATGACACCAATTACTTGCTGATGAATTTGATGTGCAATTCGTCCGGCCCGTTCGGCAACTTCTGCAGCAGCAATTTGTGGAGTTGTAACAACCACAATCTCTGAGTTTGGAATTAACTGACCAAGTGAGATTGCAAGGTCTCCAGTTCCTGGCGGTAAGTCGATGAGCAATAGATCCAAATCGCCCCAATAAGCATCGGACAAAAGTTGTTCGAGCACTCGGTGTAGTAAAGGTCCTCGATATGCAACAGGATCAGATCGTTCTGGTTTGAACATCTCCATGGAAACTGTTTTAACACCGAAAGATTCCAATGGGATGAACATTTGATCGATTGCCGTTGGTCGTTTACCCATCAAACCCATGAGCCGAGGAATTGAATGACCATAGACATCTGCATCTAAAATTCCAACGCTCAAACCTTTTTTCGCGGCTGCAACTGCAAGATTTGCGGTGACTGATGATTTTCCAACTCCACCTTTTCCGGAAGCAACACCGATTACACGAGTTAGTGAGTCGGGTTGTGCAAATGGGATAAATTTTTCTCTTCCGCCGCGAACGATTTTCTTAACATTATTTCTTTGTTCTTCATTCATGACGCCAAAATACATTTCAACGTTTTTAACACCATTGACTGCAATAACTGCATCTGTGACATCTTTGCGCAATCGATCCTGCATAGGACAGGCTGCAATTGTTAATAAAATTGTGAGTGAGACAACTCCCTGTGATTCCTTAAGATCTTCCACCATTTCAAGCTCAGTGATCGATCGTCGAAGTTCTGGATCCTGGACTTTTGATAATGCCTCTAAAACTTGGTCAAGGACGGTCATAGTAGATCTGGGTCGATCATTGCTTTAGATATATTTGATTTAGCTTTTGGATTTTCTTCATCCAGCAATTCTGAAATCTGTTTTTTAACAAAAGTTTTTGGGTTCAAATCTTTTGGCTGTAAATCTTCAAAGCCAGGTCCTAAGTTTTCTTTCAACTCTGCCGTCGCCGTATTGGCAAGCTCGCGAATTTTTTTAACCCACTTTGCTGCCTCACCGGCTACCTTTGGTAGGCGCTCTGGGCCAACTAAAAACATTGCCAAAACTGCCAATCCCAATACCTCACCAAGACCGATATCAAAGAACATGGCTTTAGCCTACGGTACTTATTTCTTCGCTGCAGTCAGAGTTAAGGACGTACTCTTAGTAACGCCATTGCGCTTGTAGGTCAAGGTGACCCGATCACCCACATTTTTGGCGCGTACAGCAACTATTAACTCTTCGGCGCCATTTATTGTTTTGCCTTCAAACGATGTGATGACATCACCGCCCCGTAATCCTGCAACTTGAGCTGGGCTACCCGGCAGAATTGCAGTCTCTGTTGTGGTTATTTTTGCGCCGGAGCCATTGAAGTTCATATCTAATGTGACTCCAATTACTGGATATGTCGCTACTCCATTTTTAATAAGCTGCTCAGCAGTTTTACGAGCTTGATTAATTGGAATGGCAAAACCTAAACCGATGGATCCAACCTGTGAGTTCCTTCCAAGTGATGCGATTGCCGAGTTAACGCCAATTACCGCACCTGTTGCATCTACGAGTGGGCCTCCAGAGTTTCCTGGATTTATTGCCGCATCAGTTTGTAGGGCATTGATATAAGAACTTTCAGTATTTGCATCTCCTGCAGTAACCGCGCGATCTTTTGCACTGATAATTCCAGTTGTTACTGTCCCTGATAATCCAAGTGGAGATCCGATTGCAATAACAGAATCTCCAACGGCTATTTCATCACTATTACCAAACTGCAACGCCTTTAGTCCGGAGGCTTTTATTCTTAACACTGCTAAATCATATGGAGCATCGCGACCCACAACCTCTGCAGTATAAATTGTGCCATTATTAAGCGAAACGCGAATTACTCCTGAGGAACGAGCGGCACCATCGATTACATGATTGTTTGTCAAAATAAAACCATCGCTATCAATGACAAATCCTGATCCAGTTCCACCTCCAATTACCGAAGATGTACTAATTGAAACTACCGATGGTAAAACTCGTTGGGCAATTCCAGCCACAGAATCTGGTGCGCGCTCGATTACGCTGTTGGATGAGACCAAATTTGCGCCATTAAAAATTGAGGCACCAGTTGCTGTAATTCCTAAGAAACCTCCAACGCTTCCAGCTAACAGAGCAATCAAAACCATATTCCCTCTGGCTGGTTTTTGTGTTGCCTGCCACCATGGCGCTGGCGGGAGATTTTTCTTTCGTGGAAAGATCATTGTCCTAGTTTGCTACAACTTCGTCGCAAGTAACAATCCATCACCTACTGGGAGCATGGAGCTGACCCAATGCTCTGTGTCATTCTTAATAATTTTCCCAGCATCACGGAGTGCAACAGTGCGCGGGTCGCGTTGTGCGGCATCAGGAGTTTTACCACCGCCAAAATAGTTGTCGATAACCAATACTCCGCCACTTCTTAAAATTCTTAAGCTCTCTCCGATTACAAAACTTAGATCCTCGGGATTATGGCGCAGAACTACCATGTCATAGGCGGTATCGGTTAACTTTGAAATAACATCGATAACAGAGTTAGTAATTAATCGGACTCGGGTTTGCGCGATATCGGCCTCTGCAAATGCGAGTTTAGCAATTTGTGTATGTTCCATCTCATCATCAATCGAGGTTAAAGTTCCAGTTGAACGCATTCCATCTAAAATCCATAAACTTCCAACACCAGAGCCCGTACCAACTTCTACTACTGACTGCGCTTGTAATGAAAATGCAAGGAATCGCAAAAATGCACCGGCTCCTGGGGTTGAGTCGCTCACCCCAAGTTCTAGTCCGCGCGCACGTGCTTGAGACTTAAAGTAATCCTCTGAAATAAAATTTTCAGAAAATGAATGAGGATCAATTCGAATCATAAAGAAGTTATCCAGTTCGTAAGAAGTCGAACACCATAACCGGTACCACCTTTAGAGTTTTCACCAGCATCGACTTCACTTCGCGCCGTTCCTGCGATATCTAAATGCAACCAACGCCGATCGCCTGCAAAGTGCTCAAGAAACAATGCAGCTGTTACTGACCCGGCTGAGAAATCTCCTTTATCGGCGGTGTGATTTAAATCTGCGATATCACTTTCTAGCGCCTCCTTGTAATCATCCACCAAAGGCATTCGCCACACACGATCTCCCGAGGCCTCACCTGCCTTTACAAATTCTTCAGCAAGTTGATCATCTCGCGTATACATAGCTGCGTATTGCCGGCCCAAACCAAGAGTTGCTGCTCCAGTCAACGTTGCAATATCAATTAAGTAATCTGGATCTAAAGTTGCATCTGCGAATGCAAGACCATCAGCTAAAACTAAACGACCTTCAGCATCGGTATTGAGAACTTCGACGGTGGTGCCTCCGAAATGCTTAATGACATCACTTGGGCGTTGAGCGGTGCCTGAAAACGAATTTTCGGCCATCATCATAAGCGCCGTTACTTTAACCATTGGTTGCAAATCTACTAATGCGGTCAACGTTGCAAAAACTGCTGCTGATCCTGCCATATCTGATTTCATCGCCATCATCGTGTCGTATGGGCGCTTTAGAGAAATTCCACCTGTATCAAAAGTAATTCCCTTACCGATTAAAACCACATGAGGTAAGGCGCGAACTGATTTGACTGCGCGTTTAGGAGTATATGAAATCTGAATCATGCGTGGTCCGGGTTTTGGAGAGGAGCCACCAACGGCTCTAAGCCCACCAAAATCCTTTAGCTGTGAACCAGAAAGTATTTGAACTTTTAAACCAGTTCCTTTTGCAAAATCTTCTACCTGCTTTGCCATCCATGCTGGAGTTTTTATGTTTGCAGGTGTGTGCACCAGATCGCGAGCGCGACATACAGCTTTTGCAATCACCGCTGCCGTCTCAACTATCTTTTTGTCTTTAACGGCGATCTGAATTGTTGGAGTATCTTCTTTTTTGTCCGACTTCATATTCCACATCCATGCACCCAGGGTCATTGAAATTGCATGATCCTTTTCCTGCGAGATCGTGGAATAAACCGTTGTATTTTTGCCACGGACTTTGCGACCGATTGCCGCCCCTGCCGCTCTCAAGGCTGTGGGGCTTTGATCGCCAACACCAACTAAAAATACTCTGTCAGTTTTTGCGCCCGGGTTATTGCCTGGGGAATTAACTGGGATCTCAAATAGTTCGCCAGCTTTGCCAGTAGGAGTAAAAAAACCTAATCTGTCGCGAAAACTAACGTTGAAATGTTGCTCCAACTCAGAGATGAGCGAACCCATAAATTCAAATTCACCATCAATAGTTTTAAAGAAACCAATTGAAATTGAGTCAGCTTTGACAGCATTATTGATATCGATTGAGGTTGCAATGGGTAGTGCGGACATGATTACCAAAGGCTATCGCTTTGGAATCGGAATTACTTCTTAACTAGACCAACTGCCGCGTGTAATGCCGCGCTTAGATTATTCGCCTCTTCGGCGTTCATTTCGACAACAAGACGGCCGCCGCCTTCAAGTGGGATTCGCATGACTAGTGAGCGAGCCTCTTTAGTAACCTCCATTGGACCATCGCCTGTGCGGGGTTTCATGGCTGCCATGTGTTACTCCTCTTAAAGAACTTGAGTGGGTCATGTTCGTGCCGCTTCTTGCGGAGGTTAAGTATCTCGCACATTAGGCATTAGTAGAAATCGAGGCTTACATCCCCATGATCGTGAGTAACCGGGCCTTGCCCTGCTCAATAATGGCGCCGACCGAGCGCTCAGGTACCCCAAGAATCTGTGCAATGTCACCCGTGGACATAGAGCGCAAATAATGCATCGTCAAAATAATGCGCTCTTCCTCCGGTAAGCCAGAAATAGCATCCGAAAGGCTTTGGGATGAAGGGCTCATAAACCTAGGTTACTAAACTGATTGGAGTTGTCGGCGTAAAGCCATGAGAGAGATTCTCACTCCCGCGTAAAGTCCAGGGGCAATCAATAAAAAGATTGCTCGTGGGGCCAAAATCTCTTCTGACCAATCAAAGCGAGTAGTGAAGGCGTCAATTTGAGTTAACTCAAATCTTCCAGTGCCTTTAATGATTCGACCAGTATGAACCACATCGCAAATATTTGGCGGCTGCCATGTCGTCACTTGCATGTGATCCATGAGGCCTAATTTTCCAATGCCGGTGAATGCAGCGATAGAAGTTCCAACTCCTTCACGTATTTTTGATACGACTTCTACTTTCGTTAGCAACATCCATTCGCCTTGGTTCTCCCATTGTGCAAGAGCTTGCCAAACTTTTTCGATTGGTGCTTTTATCTCTAGAACCATTGCGATGTGGTTGCTTTTCATTTCTTACATACCCTCACATGCATTTAATGCATCGTCAACTGTAGTTGTCCATCTAACGATCTCGCGCATTCCAGGTTTGATAAATTTCTCAGATTCAAGATGAATAATCAATTCATGTAATGGTTCATATAGCCCAAATGGATCTAAAATAACTACTGGTTTTGAGTGAAATTTTAAATAGTGACCAACCCAAATTTCAAAAAACTCTTCAAGAGTTCCAGCCCCACCGGGAAGGGTAATGAATGCATCTGCAAGATCGGTGATCATGTGCTTTCGTTGGCCCATTGTTTCGACAACATGGAGTTCATCATTTTCATGGTCAGCAAATTCAATCTCGACAAGTGCCTGTGGAATCACGCCAATTGTTTTTCCCCCAGCATCACGTGCACCTCTTGAAACGGCCCCCATCATGGATATATGTCCGCCACCAGTTACAAGTTCACTGGAGTGAGTAGCGATTCCTTGCCCCAATTGATATGCCAGCTCTACATACTTGTTATCGATCGTTGGCGACGATGAACAAAAGACGGCAATACGCATGCTGCTTAGAATAGGGGTTAGGCTTAGCACATGACCACCTCAGCAACTGCTGCAGCACATAGCAATACAAATGGGATTGCATCTGGGCATGGAATCGCAACAATTTCTCAGGGAATTACCTTGGATGTTTGGTTTCCATCGCCATCTCTTTCTGCATTGTCAGCAAATGTTCCAGCTGAACTACTGACGCTAAAGGGTGAAGATAAAAATAGAAATGTAAAACGCGAGATAGTAAGTATTCAAGTAGATCTAACCAAAGCACCAGAGAATGTTGCTGATGTTTATCTACGCTTACATCTGCTCTCACATCGATTAGTTAAACCACAGAGTATTTCTCTAGATGGAATTTTTGGAATTTTAAATAACGTCGTGTGGACTTCAGTTGGCCCATGCAGCGTTGATGGCTTCGAAACTACCCGTGCTCGATTACTGGCAGCACACGGCCATATCTCTGTATTTGGCGTCGATAAATTTCCTCGAATGGTTGATTATGTAATTCCAAGTGGAGTGCGCATTGCTGATGCAGATCGCGTTCGCTTAGGAGCTCACCTTGCAACTGGTACAACAATTATGCATGAAGGTTTTGTTAACTTTAATGCAGGAACACTTGGAACATCCATGGTTGAAGGTCGAATCTCTGCAGGGGTAATCGTCGGCGATGGCACTGATATTGGTGGTGGAGCTTCAATTATGGGCACGCTAAGTGGTGGTGGAAAAGAAATCATCTCTATCGGAGAAAAATGTTTATTGGGTGCAAATTCAGGAACCGGAATTTCATTGGGTGATAACTGTGTTATTGAAGCAGGAGTTTATGTAACGGCCTCGGCAAAGATTAAATTGCCCGATGGTGAAGTTGTGAAAGCTAAATCACTTTCTGGGGCAAGTAATATTTTGTTTAGACGTAATTCAGTTGATGGTGGCCTTGAAGCGGTATTACGGAGTGGGACTTGGGGCGGGCTCAACAGTCTCTTGCACGCCAACTAAATTAAAGTAGGCAGATGGAATCTTAGTTCGACTCCTAAATGCTTCACCTCGAATTGAAACCTGCCTCCCGTTACTTGAAGTTGCCTTAATCATTCCCACGGTTCCACTCGGATTTCTGTTGAGAATTTCTAGGTTAACTACATCTGGAAGTAAAAATGCTGCAGCAGTTACAGATTGAGTTATTGTGCGCTCCCACTTATAAAAATTGGGATTTAGAATTGGATCTAAACTTGCTAAGTCTTCAACGCTTTGCGTAAATGAGCGTTCACTTCCCCAAGCATTAATTGCGGTTTCTGTAATCCCGCCGCTTGAGCTTCCAAACCAGGCAGTTATGGGCCTGCCCAATTGGGTTAAGACTAAACCGGCCGTATTTGTAACAGCGGCTTTCCAAACTACTCCCCATTTTTTCTCAATCTCTTTTGCGTAACCTAGGAATTTTTGATCAGTTATCTCTCCATATAGATCACAATCACAAGCGCTTCGTATAGTTCCAGCTTTACTTAATGCATAGGTGCGCGATGCAATAGCCTGTGCTTCAAGGGCAGCTACAGGCCAATATGAAGGCATTTCGCTCACTCCCCACAGATACTCATCGGCTAATCGAACAGAGTTAGTGATCGCTAATCGAAAACCGAGTGAGCCTGCCTTTACAGCTTTAATCTGAACCTGCCCATAACGGTAGTTACTTTTTCTATTTGCATGCGACAAACTCATAACACCATCTACACCTGCAAGGTATCGGGTTCCGGTCCATCGAACTGTAAAGATTCGGCTTCCTGAAATACTTGAAACATTTTTACCAGTTGTGATACTTGGAATCACTGTTGATCCAAGAATTGAGAAATTCAGCGAACTCATCGCAGGGATTGTTGCAAGCGGTTGGATACCTTGCGCATCACCAATATCACCAGTAAAAATCTGCAGGCTTGCCCCTTGAGTTCGGGTTAACATCCTTGCAGATGTTAGAAGGTTTCCTATGTTTACCCGAACTATCTTTGCATCATCGACGGTTTCTAGAGCAACGTCTTTATAGTAGTAACTTAATATCGATGCAGCGCTTTCTCCAGCTAGCGCTTTTGAACGCGCACCCATCTGACTCATTCCAACACCATGGCCATACCCAGCACCAGTGATCTGAAAGGATGGAGGAGTTACAACAGCATCAGCTTGGAGAGGTGAGACTAAAGAAATAGAGAGAGCAAGAGAAAGAGTAAAAGTAGGTAGCTTAAACATCCTCATCGATTGCTGCACTCTTTCCAACTTGTAAAAATTCTTGATAGGCATCAATAACTTGGTTCGGTTCCCCTCGTGAAATGACCTTCCCCTTGTCTAGCCATACAACATCGTTACATGTCTCTCTTAATGTTTGCATGGCGTGACTGACTAAAATTAATGCTCGATCATCACTACGAAGTTCTTTGACTCGGTTCAGACTTTTTTCCTTAAATTTTGCATCCCCTGTGCTCAATGCCTCATCAATAATCAAGATATCTGGACGCACCGTTGCTGCTACAGAAAAAGCCAAGCGGGCAAACATTCCAGATGAATATGTGCGCATTGGAGCATCAATTGCATCGCCTAACTCTGAGAAAGAGGCGATCTCATCAAAGTGACCGTTAATCTCTTCACGAGACATTCCAGCAGCTAATCCACCAAGATAAACATTGTCTCGGCCTGACATTGATGGATTAAATCCAACTCCTAGTGCAAGCAATGTGCTGACAGATCCATACACTTCAATTCGTCCTTGAGATGGTGGCAAAATTCCTGCAATACATCTCATAAGTGAAGATTTACCGGCACCGTTTGCACCGATCACACCAAGTACATGACCATACTCAACCACTAAATTAACATGGCTTAACGCTTGCACGACTCGTGTTTGCTTTTTCCCACGTGCAAGAGCCTTAACACGGGTTTTAAATGTAGGTCTGCGATCAATTGTTGTTGAGTAAGTAAGACTGACATCTCTTACCGAAACCGCAATCTCATTAGTCTTATGTATGTTAGAGGCGGACAGCGAACTCACGCTCCCTCGATAAGAAACTGTATGTACCTATAAAGAATATTCCAGTCGCCCATCCTAAGCCCGCAAGCATGCTAGATAGCTCAGGGTTTTGCCCGTGAACCAAGGCACGTGACCAAGAATCTAGA
>CAMCYA010000015.1 GCA_945883675.1 Bifidobacterium breve | reverse complement strand
TCGACCTTGCTGATTTGGTTTATTCGCTTTCCGGCAGGCTTTATTGTGAATGTGGCTGCGTACATCTCCGACTTTCCCGTTTTAACAATTCACATTGGTGCAGTTGGTTTCTTTATTGTGGCAGCAATTTTGGCTTTGGTTTGGCTCTTCAAGAAATCTTGGAAGAAAAGCAGTGCAGTGATACTAGTTATTGTTTTTTCTCTAACATGGATACAACGTTGGCCAGCCGGTGAATGGCATATTGCTAACTGCGATGTTGGCCAAGGTGATTCAATGGCTATCAACCTCGGCCACGGAAGAGCAATAGTCATCGATGTCGGTCCAGATTCACAAGCACAAGATAAATGTTTGAGAGATTTAGGCATCAAAGAGATTCCACTTTTAGTTTTGTCTCATTTTCACTCAGATCATGTAGGGGGCTTATCTGGCCTTACTGCATCACGGAATGTAGGGCAGGTATGGATTAGTAATAATGTTGAACCAATATTGGAGAGCCAACGAGCGCTATCACTTCTCAATGAATCCAAGATCGTGGTTGCACAAAAAGGTATGAATGCAAAAATTAGTGGAGTCACTCTTGAAGTATTGTGGCCAGAAGTAAATATCCAGCGATTTGAAACGTTGCCAGGAGATGGTTCCCAGATAAACAACTCCAGTATTGCCATGATTATCTCCACCATTGATTGGAGCATCTTTACTGCAGGAGATCTTGAACCTCCGGCCCAGCACCAGCTTTTGGGTTCGCTAAGAAAAGTTGATATTTACAAAGTAAGCCACCATGGTTCTAGGTATCAAGATGTCGAATTGATGAGTGAGCTTTCGGCCCAAATCGCAGTTATTAGCGTGGGTGTCAAAAACTCCTATGGCCATCCAGCACCAGAAACTATTGCCGCTTTGACTAGACTGGGCACTCAAGTTGTTCGAACAGATAAAGATGGCGCCATCGCAATTACTGCCAAAGCCCACCACTTGCGAGTTCGAAAGAGTAAGTCAGCAATCGGATTGTTTTACTGGAGCTAAAGGAAGGATCGGTTAATGGATTCCATCTACCTCATCCTGGGCCCAGAATCGGCTTTAGCGGAACGGGCATTAACCAAACTGCAAGAAGAGTTAAAAGATGAAAAGTGTGAAGTGACAACATTGTTTGCTGGTGACACAATTGTTGGAGATATTGCAGATGCCTTAGCGCCCTCACTTTTTTCAGAGCGAAGAGCCTTAATCATCCGGGATTTACAAGATTTACCCGAAGAGAACCGCCCAGAAATTACGCGTTATATAGAAGCACCCGATCAGTTAACGACTCTCATTTTCGTTCATAAAGGTGGCATCAAAGGTAAAGCTCTCATTGATGCGATCAAAAAAGTAAAACCTCAAATAATTGCATGCGAGGCGTTAAAAAAAGAGGCAGAGAAATCTGATTTTGTTAAAACACTTTTCCTTGACTTAGGTAGAAAAGCATCACCGGCTGCAGTTGCTGCACTGGTGGGAGCACTTGGAAATGATTTAAGAGAATTGGCAGGTGCGGTCACGCAAATCTCAGCCGATGCTCCCGCAGGAGTTATAGATGAGATGATGGTAGATAAATTTCATCAAGGTCGTATTGAAACAACTGGATTTGATGTAGCCGACGCAACGCTAGATGGAAACCTGCCAGCAGCTTTGATCGCGTTGCGTAGCGCACTTGAAACTGGAACAGATCCTGTAATGATTACTAGTGCAATCGCATCATCGCTTCGATCTCTTGCAAAAGTCTCTGGTGCAAACCGCAATCAAAAATCTTTTGAGCTAGCTGGCGCACTAGGGATGGCACCATGGCAGATTGATAAAGCACGCAGGCAGTTGAATCGGTGGAACCCTGGCCAAATCGCAGATGCTGTCGGGGCCATCGCAATGGCAGATGCCGAAGTCAAAGGCGCAGCAAGTGACCCTATTTATGCGCTTGAAAAGGCTGTAACAAAGATAGCTTCATCGCAATTTGACCGCTAGATACACGCTTGCGTACGCTTACCCTCTGCCCAACAGCCCATCGGTCCCAATGACTGATTGGGTAGGGCTAAAAATGAAGTGGAGTAACACGTGTACGCAATCGTTAAAGCTGGCGGACGCCAGGAGAAGGTCGCAGTTGGCGACACAGTAATCGTTGATCGCATCGACGCTGCTGCTGGTGCAACTGTTTCATTTCCTGCCGTACTACTAGTAGATGGTGCCGCGGTTACAACCGATGCAAAAACTCTTGCAGGTGTAAAGGTTACGGGCGAAGTTCTAGAAGAGCTCAAGGGACCAAAGATTGATATTTTGCGTTACAAGAACAAGACAGGTCATCGCCGTCGCCAAGGATTTCGTGCGCAGTTGACTCGTGTAAAAATTACTGCAATCAATGGCGCGAAGTAAGGGGCTGAGATAAATGGCAAGTAAAAAGGGTGTCTCCTCGACACGAAACGGTCGCGATTCCAATCCACAGTACCTTGGCATCAAGCGTTTTGGTGGACAAGAAGTTAATGCAGGCGAAATTCTTGTTCGCCAGCGCGGAACACATTTTCACCCAGGCAAGAACGTTGGTCGCGGTAAGGATGACACTTTGTTTGCACTAGCTGCAGGCGTTGTTGAGTTCGGTCGCGCTCGCGGTCGCCGTGTAGTGAATGTGGCACCGGCAGCTTAATTTTAGGTTTCTCAAAGAGAGCGAGCCGTATATATGCGGCTCGCTTTTTTATTGCAATTGATATTTAGAGATCGATTTTAATGAAAGTAGGGAGTTAACAGATGACAACATTTGTCGATCGTGTAACTCTCTATGCAATCGCAGGTAAAGGTGGAGATGGTTGCGTCTCTGTTAAGCGTGAAAAATTTAAGCCACTTGGTGGACCAGATGGGGGAAATGGTGGTCGTGGCGGCGACGTCATATTAATTGTTGATTCAAGTGTCACGACCCTTCTTGATTTCCATCACTCACCACATCGCAAGGCAACCTCTGGTCATCAGGGATATGGTGATCGAAAAGATGGCCATCAGGGAGAAGATTTAATTTTAGGTGTTCCTAACGGAACTGTTGTTTATGATCACAATGGTGAGCAGATCGCTGACCTAGTTGGTAACGGAACAACATTTCTTGCAGCACAAGGTGGTTTTGGTGGATTAGGAAACCTTGGATTATCTTCATCGAAAAGACGTGCTCCAGGTTTCGCACTCCTCGGTGAACCAGGCCAAGAAAGAACATTAACTCTTGAATTAAAATCGGTTGCAGATATTGCACTCGTTGGTTTTCCAAGTGCCGGCAAATCCTCCTTGATTGCTGCGATTTCGGCTGCTCGTCCAAAAATTGCTGATTATCCATTTACAACTCTTGTTCCTAACCTTGGCGTTGTTCAGGCAGGAGAGACGAGATTTACAGTTGCAGATGTACCTGGATTAATTCCAGGTGCCTCTCTTGGTAAAGGCTTAGGACTTGAGTTTTTGCGTCACGTAGAACGTTGCGTTGCTTTGGTTCATGTTTTGGATTGTGGAACTCTTGAAACAGATCGAAATCCGGTTGCAGATCTTCAAGCAATTGAAAATGAACTCGCACTTTATGGTGGCTTAGAAGATCGCGTTCGAATTGTTGCGTTGAACAAAGTCGATTTGCCTGATGGAAAAGCTATGGCAGAGATGGTGGAATCAGAGCTTAAGGCTATGGGTTATGAGGTCTATCAAGTATCTGCTGCATCTCGTGAAGGTTTACAAAACCTTAACTATGCAATGGGACGGTTGGTTCAAAAAAATCGTGCACTAGCGGGATTAGAAGAGAGAACTCGAATAATTTTGCGACCAGTTCCAGTCGATGATTCAGGCTTTGTTGTTAAGGCAAATGCAGATGGATCATTTACTATTCGCGGACAAAAGGTTGAGCGTTGGGTGCGTCAGACAAACTTTAAGAATGCAGAAGCTATTGGCTACCTTGCAGATCGTTTGGCTCAATTAGGTGTTGAAAAAGATCTGTTTAAGAAAGGCGCAGTCGCCGGTAGTGAGGTTCGAATCGGTGACGGCGCAACAGAAGTTATCTTTGACTGGGAGCCAACGATCGAGGCCGGAGCAGAACAACTTGCTGGCCATCTATTCCGCCGCGGTGAAGATTCACGCCTTGAATCAACCTGGGCGATGACAGAAAAACCTGTAGACGAATTAAGCGAAGATGAAATCGCCAAACAGTGGGAATACAACGTTGAAGACCCACGCACACCTAGACTTTCAGCACCGATCATTAAAGAAGAACCGATAATTAAAGAAGAAATGGCGCAGAACAAAGAGGATGGAGATGACAAGTGAGCCGAGAGCAGATTACTGCCGCAAAGCGAATCGTCATCAAGATTGGCTCATCTTCCTTAACAGGTAAAGCTGGTTCATCGCTTGATCCACAAGCAGTAGATAAACTTGTTGACGTAGTTGCTGCATGTAAAGCACGGGGAGCAGAAGTAGTAGTTGTTTCATCCGGTGCAATTGCTGCTGGATTAGCACCACTTGGTCTATCAACACGTCCAAAAGATTTAGCAACTCAACAAGCGGCTGCCTCAGTTGGTCAAGGCTTACTAGTTGCTCAGTACACGCAGAGTTTTAATCGTCACAAAATAACTGCCTCTCAAGTTTTACTTACAACTCAGGATGTTGTGCGCAGATCTCATTATCAAAATGCACAACGTACTTTGTATCGATTACTACAGCTTGGCGTGGTTCCTGTCATTAATGAGAATGACTCAGTAGGAACTGGAGAGATCCGATTTGGTGATAATGATCGTTTAGCCGCGTTGGTTGCATTACTTATTGGCGCAGATTTATTAGTTCTTGTCTCAGACATCGATGCTCTGTATGACGCTCCACCAGGCCAAGCTGGCGCACAGCAGATCCGTGAAGTTCACAATATTTCTGATATCGACAATGTCGTTCTTGGGGGAGCGGGAAGTTCTGGTGTTGGTAGCGGAGGCATGGTTACTAAAGTTGAGGCTGCCAGAATTGCAACATCTGCTGGTATTCCAATGTTGCTCACCTCATTAGAAAATTCGGGGCACTCATTAGCAGGCCAAGAGTTTGGAACATATTTCCATGCACAGGAAAGTAAAACTACATCACGCCTGCTATGGCTTGCTCATGCTACAAAACCAAATGGCAAGTTAGTTTTAGATGCAGGCGCGGTCACTGCGATTTTAGAAAGAGGCGTTTCACTTCTTCCAGCTGGCGTGACAGAAGTAATTGGAGAATTCATCTCTGGTGATGCCATTGAATTAGTAGGACCAGATGGAGTTGTTATTGCCCGTGGATTAGTTGCTTTTGATTCAACCGATCTTCCACAAATGTTGGGTCGCTCAACAAAAGAGTTAGCTGCATCATTAGGCCCAGAGTATGAGCGCGAACTAGTACATAGAGACGACCTGGTGTTGATCTAAATGAACTCTCAAGAATTAGTTAACTCATTAGCTGATAAAGCACGGTTTGCTGGGCGCACATTAAATCTATCTACTGGAGCAGAACGCAAAGCTGCACTTGAGGCTATTGCCAATGCTATTGAGTCACGAAGTGCAGAGATTCTTGCTGCTAATGAAAAAGATATGAATGCAGGACGAGCATCCGGCTTAAATTCATCGTTACTTGATCGACTTTTGTTAACGTCTGAGCGCATCAAGGGAATTGCTGGGGGAGCGCGGCAAGTAAGCCAACTCCCAGATCCACTTGGAATAACATTACGTAGATCTACGTTGCCAAATGGAATTGAGCTAGAACAAATAACAGTTCCATTTGGAGTAATTGGAATGGTCTATGAAGCAAGACCAAATGTGACCGTAGATGCAGCAGTAATTCTGTTAATGTCAGGAAACGCCGCACTATTACGCGGCTCTTCAAGTGCGGCACACAGCAATGAAGTTTTAGTACGTATTATGCGAGATGCGCTGGCAACTACAAAGATTTCCCAAGATGTTATTCAGTTGGTGCCATCAGATGATCGAAACACGGTCAAGGCATTGCTTAATGCAAGAGGCAAAGTAGACCTAGTAATTCCACGAGGCAGCGCAGCTTTAATTCGAATGGTTGTTGATGAATCAACCGTTCCTACTATTGAAACTGGTGCTGGGGTTTGCCATGTATATATCGATGAGTTCGCAGATCTAGAAAAAGCTGTACCGATCATTATTAACTCTAAAGTTCAAAGGCCAAGTGTCTGTAACGCTGCAGAAACTCTTTTGATTCATTCAAAGATTGCACAAAGTTTTGCTCCAATTGCACTCAAGGCCTTGCACGAAGCAGGTGTTGTTATGCACGTTGATAGCGCAGTTCAAAAGATTGCGCAGAGTGTGGGCATTAAAGTCAAAGCAGCAAATGAGCAAAATTGGAGCACCGAATACGGCGATTTAGAGATTAACGTTGCTGTTGTTGATTCTGTAGATGATGCAAGTGAGCACATTGCAAAATATGGAACTCAACATACAGAAGCGATCATCACTGAGAATAAAGAAGTAGCAAAGCGCTTTATAGCATTGAGTGATTGTGCTGCGGTAATGGTAAATACTTCGACAAGATTTACAGATGGCGAACAGATGGGCTTTGGCGCAGAGATCGGGATCTCTAATCAGAAACTTCATGCCAGAGGTCCAATGGGCCTAGAAGCAATGACCACCACCACTTGGATTGTTACTGGAAATGGGCAAATTCGCAGTTAATCTCCAAATAAATTAGACTCCATAACTATGAGCAGCCTGTCCCGCGATGAAGTAGCAAAATTAGCTGGCCTTGCTCGAATTGAAATGAGCGAAGAAGAGTTAGTGAGTTTGTCTAAGGAATTCACAGTAATTTTAGATGCGGTGGCAAGAGTTCAGGAAGTTGCCTCTGCCGATGTGGCACCAACATCTCATCCACTTTCACTTCGTAATGTTTTTCGCCCTGATGTTGTAGTTCCAAGTCTTTCACCGGAGCAAGCTCTATCTGGCGCCCCTGCACAAGAAGAACAACGTTTTCGAGTCCCTCAGATTTTAGGTGAAGAGTGATTCGCAATACTGCAGCACAGATGGCAGCAAAGCTAGCAAGTGGTGAAACAACATCTGTTGCGTTAACGCAAGCACACTTAGATCGAATTAATTCTGTCGAGGATAAAGTGCATGCATTTTTATTTGTAGATGGAAAGGGCGCACTTGAGCAGGCCGCATCAGTGGATGCTAAACGTGCCAAGGGGGAGAAGTTGTCTCCATTAGCTGGTGTTCCATTAGCTCTCAAGGATGTTTTGGCACAAAAAGATAAGCCAACAACATGTGGTTCAAAGATTCTCGAAGGTTGGCTTCCTTCCTATGACTCAACAGTTGTCGCAAATTTAAAAAAGAATGACATTGTTATTTTAGGTAAAACAAATATGGATGAGTTTGCTATGGGCTCATCAACTGAAAACTCTGCATACGGACCAACTCATAATCCTTGGGATCTTTCTAGAATTCCTGGCGGCTCTGGTGGCGGTTCATCTGCAGCACTTGCCTCTTTTGAAGCACCACTTGCAATAGGAACCGATACTGGTGGTTCTATTCGCCAACCTGCAGCAGTCACCGGAACGGTTGGAGTTAAACCAACATACGGTGGAGTTTCTCGGTACGGACTAGTTGCATTTTCATCATCATTAGATCAAGCCGGACCATGCGCACGTACTGTTTTAGATACTGCGTTGTTGCACGAGGCTATTGCCGGCTATGACCCAAAGGATGCAACTTCTATTAACGCTCCTGTTCCACTAGTAGTTCAAGCCGCAAAAGATGGCAATGTAAAGGGAATGAAAATTGGAGTTGTTAAAGAGTTAAATGGTGACGGCTATCAACCTGGAGTGCGTGCTCGATTTGATGAAGCGTTGGAACTACTGGCAAAAGCTGGGGCCGAAATAGTAGAAGTATCTGCGCCAAACTTTGAATATGCCCTTGCTGCCTATTATTTAATTGCACCTTCTGAAGCGTCTTCTAATCTCGCTCGATTTGATGCAATGCGATATGGCTTGCGTGTAGGCGATGTTGATGGAGCCTCAGCTGAAGCGGTCATGAATCTGACTCGCGAAGTTGGCTTTGGTAAAGAAGTAAAGCGAAGAATTATCCTTGGCACATATGCTCTCTCATCTGGTTATTACGATGCTTATTACGGAAGTGCTCAAAAAGTTCGTACATTAATCACACAGGACTTTACTAAAGCATTTACAAAAGCAGATGTTCTTGTTTCTCCAACATGTCCTACAACTGCTTTTAAAATTGGCGAAAAGGCTAATGATCCGTTGGCTATGTATTTAAATGACATCGCAACTATTCCAGTAAATATGGCAGGAATCGGTGGCATGTCCTTGCCTGCTGGGTTAGCAGATGAAGATGGATTACCTGTCGGATTTCAGATTATGTCTCCTGTTATGAAAGATGAACGCATGTACTCAGTTGGTGCATCACTTGAAGCTGCGTTGCTGTCTAAATGGGGCGCACCACTTTTGGATCGCGCACCAACATTGGAGGCCAGTAAATGAGCCTTACTTACGATGATGTAGTTGCAAAGTACGAGCCTGTATTAGGTCTTGAAGTTCACGTTGAACTCAACACAGAATCGAAAATGTTTTGTGGCTGCGCAACGGTTTTTGGAGCAGAACCAAACACACAGACATGTCCTGTCTGTCTTGCCTTGCCGGGCGCTCTGCCTGTTGTCAATGAAAAAGCAATTGAATCAACTATCAAAATTGGCCTTGCACTTAACTGTTCAATTGCTCCATTTTCACGTTTTGCTCGCAAGAACTACTTCTATCCAGATATGCCAAAGAACTTTCAAATTTCACAGTACGACGAGCCAATCTGTGTCAATGGTTATGTTGATGTCGAGATCGAAACAGATGAAGGACTAAAGAAGTTTCGTATAGAGGTAGAGCGTGTGCACATGGAAGAGGACACAGGTAAGTCCCTCCACGTGGGTGGTGCAACTGGCCGCATCCATGGCGCTGAGTACTCACTTCTTGATTACAACCGCGCAGGAATTCCTTTAGTTGAAATTGTTACAAAGATTGTTCCCGGTACAGGAAAGTACGCACCTGAGGTTGCAAAAGCATATGTTGCCGAGCTTCGAGATATTTTGCGCTCACTTGGTGTTAGCGATGTAAAGATGGAACAGGGTTCTTTGCGTTGTGATGCAAACGTCTCACTGCGTTTAATCGGAGCTGAAAAATTAGGAACTAGAAGTGAAACAAAGAATGTGAACTCGCTGCGTTCTGTTGAGCGCGCCGTTCGCGGAGAAATGATTCGTCACGCAGAACTATTAAATGCTGGCGGGCGAGTAGTTCAAGAGACACGACATTTTCAAGAAGACACGGGTCTGACTCGATCTGGGCGATCAAAAGAACAAGCAGAGGATTATCGCTACTTCCCTGAACCAGATTTAGTACCAGTTGAACCAGATGCTGCTTGGATCGAAAAATTGCGTGCAGGATTGCCAGAGCGTCCATCTATTCGCCGTAAGCGTTTGCAAGAGGCATGGGCTGTACCTGAAAAAGAAATGGCGGCGATGATTAATGCCGATGTTCTAGATATCGTTGAAGAAACTGTTTTGCTAGGCGCTGAGCCAACGAAGGCGCGCAGTTGGTGGCTGGGAGAGATTTCACGAATTGCAAATGACAAAGATGTTGCAATTACAGATTTAGCAATTACTCCACAAGATGTTGCAGAAATTGTTGCACTTGTTAACTCTGGTGATCTCACTGACAAACTTGCCCGACAAGTTGTTGAGGGAGTAATCGCCGGAGAGGGTAAGCCTTCGGCAGTCATCGCAGCTCGAGGAATCAAAGTCGTAAATGATGATGGCGCACTCATGGCTGCAATTGAAAAGGTCTGTGCTGAACAAGTAGAAACAGCTGAGAAAGTTAGAGCTGGCCATATTCCTGCAGCAGGAGCGTTAATTGGTGCGGTCATGAAAGAGACAAAGGGCCAAGCCGATGCTGCTCGCGTACGAGAACTTCTACTTAGCCACCTTGGTCACTAGTTCTTTGAAAATCTAGCGAGTTACACCAACAAAAAACTGTGAATGTTGCAGGGATCCAAAGGTCGTCCAAAAGCGTAAAGGCTCAAATTTAGATTGAGTGATTTCTTTTCAAGAGGGTAGAATGATGTCATGGCCACAATGAAACCACGCTCTGGTGTTGTAACTGATGGAATGGAAAGAGCGCCGCAACGCGGAATGCTTCGTGCAGTTGGAATGGGTGATGAGGATTGGGTTAAACCTCAAATAGGAATTGCATCGTCATGGAATGAAATTACTCCATGCAATATGTCACTAGATCGTTTAGCAAAAGCATCTAAAGAGGGCGTATTTGCCGCCGGTGGTTTCCCCATGCAGTTTGGAACGATCTCAGTTTCTGATGGCGTTTCAATGGGACATGAAGGTATGCATTTCTCATTAGTTTCACGGGAAATTATCGCTGACTCTGTTGAGACTGTTATGAATGCAGAGCGCTTTGATGGAATGGTCACTTTTGCTGGTTGCGATAAATCGCTGCCTGGAATGATGATGGCTGCAGCACGTTTAGATGTTGCTAGTGTTTTTGTTTACGCTGGATCTACCTTGCCTGGGCAAGTAGATGGTAACGATGTAACGATTATTGATGCCTTTGAAGCAGTTGGTGCATGTGCACGTGGATTAATTACCCAAGAGCGTGTTGATCAAATAGAGCGTGCAGTCTGTCCGGGTGAAGGTGCTTGTGGTGGAATGTATACAGCCAACACGATGGCAGCTATCGGTGAAGCTATGGGTCTTTCTTTGCCAGGTTCTGCTGCACCTCCTGCAGTTGATCGTCGCCGTGATGCATATGCAATTAAATCAGGCGAAGCAGTTGTTAATTTGATTCGTCTTGGAATCACATCTCGTATGATTTTGACCAAGAAAGCATTTGAAAACGCAATAACAATTTTAATGGCACTTGGTGGCTCTACCAATGCAGTTCTACATTTGTTGGCAATTGCTCATGAGGCAGAAGTAGATTTAACGCTAGAAGATTTCAACAGAATTGGATCCAAGGTTCCACTACTTGGAGATTTGAAGCCTTTTGGTAAGTTTGTGATGACCGACCTTGACCGCGTTGGTGGAATTCCAGTAGTCCTAAAGATTTTGCTTGATGCTGGCTATTTACATGGTGACACGTTGACAGTTACTGGTAAGACAATGGCTGAAAATCTTGCCGACATCAATCCTCCATTTCCAGATGGAGTTGTTATTCACCCAACAGATAAACCATTATCAAAAGATGTTGGAATTACGATTTTAGGTGGATCCCTTGCGCTTGAAGGTGCAGTATGTAAAACAGCTGGAATCGGAATTGATAAATTTGAAGGCCCTGCTCGCGTCTTTGACCGTGAACAATTAGCAATGGATGCCATTGAAAATGGAACTGTTCAAGCCGGAGATGTAGTTGTCATTCGATACGAAGGTCCAAAAGGCGGACCTGGAATGCGCGAAATGTTGATGGTTACAGGTGCGATTAAAGGTGCAGGATTAGGTAAAACAACTTTGCTTCTAACGGATGGTCGCTTCTCTGGTGGTTCCACTGGTCTATGCGTTGGACATATTTCACCTGAGGCAGTTGATGGTGGACCAATTGCATTCATTAAAGATGGGGACATAGTCCGTATCGATACCGTAAATCGAACACTTGATCTTCTTGTTGATCCTGCAGAGTTGGAAAAACGAAAAGTTGGATGGCAGCCGCTGACACACAAGTACACACGTGGTGTTTTGGCTAAGTTCACAAAACTAGTTGGGTCGGCCTCTAAAGGTGCGGTCTGCGAATAACTCTGGACTAATCCTCTGTTGCCCTGACTTCCACGTCCGAATTATGAGATGTGTATCTCATCTCTTGACCAAACCCCTCCATTTATTGGAGAATAGGGCCATGAGCACAACATTTGTGGTGGTGATTTAATAGCGCGTGATCCTTTGTTGATCTCGCGCCGCCCTCAGTTACCTGAGGGTTTTTTCATTTCAATACAGGCAATGTTGTAACCGAAATAAATTAAATCGAACTAAAGAAAGGAGATGGTTATGGGCAAGAAGATGAGTGGTGCAAGTTCACTCGTTAAGTCACTGGAGTCAGCAGGCGTCGATGTGATGTTTGGAATTCCAGGTGGCGCAATTCTTCCTGCTTACGATCCCATCTTTGATAGTTCGATCCGCCATATTTTAGTTCGACATGAACAAGGTGCGGGCCATGCTGCTACTGGTTATGCCCAAGTAACAGGCCGCGTTGGTGTTTGTATTGCAACATCCGGACCAGGTGCAACCAACCTTGTAACACCTCTTGCAGATGCAGCTATGGACTCTGTTCCTATGGTTGCAATTACTGGCCAAGTACCATCAAATGCAATTGGTACCGATGCATTTCAAGAAGCAGATATTCGTGGAATCACAATGCCATTTACAAAGCACAATTATTTGATTACCGATCCAGATCAGATTCCACGCGCAATAGCAGAAGCTTTCTACATTGCAAGCTCTGGTCGTCCTGGTCCGGTTTTAGTCGATATTGCAAAAGATGCTTTACAAAAAGAGACAGATTTTAATTGGCCCAAAGAGTTATCACTTCCCGGATATCGCCCACAGTTAGAACCGGTTAACCAATCTATTCTTGATGCGGCAGCGTTGATTGCGCAGTCATCTAAGCCAGTTCTCTACGTTGGTGGCGGAGCAATCAAGGCAAATGCAAGCAAAGAGTTATTGCAGCTTGCTGAATTGCTTGGTATTCCAGTAGTTACAACGTTAATGGCTCGTGGGGCATTTCCTGATAGTCATCCATTGCACTATGGAATGCCTGGCATGCACGGAACAGTAGGCGCTGTAACAGCTCTACAAAAGTCAGATCTGCTTATTACTTTAGGTGCACGCTTTGACGATCGTGTTACCGGGAAGCTTTCGACTTTTGCTGTTAATGCAAAGGTTATCCATGCAGATATTGACCCTGCTGAAATCGGAAAGAATCGTTTTGCAGATGTTCCAGTCGTTGGCGATTTAAAGCGCACGATTGCAGCGTTAATTCCTGCAGTAAAGGCAGAGTTTGCAAAGAAATCTCCAGATTATTCTGCTTGGAATGCATCAATGAACAAATTACGTGCAACCTATCCGTTGGGATATGACTTACCAAAAGATGGATCACTTTCACCTCAGTATGTAATTGAAAGATTGAGCACACTGACTGGCCCAGAGGCAATTTATGTTGCAGGTGTAGGACAACATCAAATGTGGGCATCACAGTTTGTTAAATATGAAAACCCACGTACATGGCTCAACTCAGGTGGACTTGGAACAATGGGTTATGCAGTTCCTGCAGCAATGGGCGCCAAAGTTGGAGCACCCGATACACCTGTTTGGGCAATTGATGGTGATGGTTGTTTCCAAATGACTAATCAAGAGTTAGTAACGTGCGCCCTTAACAATATTCCAATCAAAGTAGCGATTATCAACAATGAGTCTCTTGGCATGGTTCGCCAGTGGCAAACACTCTTCTACGAGGGTAGATATTCAAATACCAGCCTTGAATCAAAACGTATTCCAGACTTTGTTAAGTTAGCAGATGCGATGGGTTGCATCGGCTTGACCTGTGATCGCCCAGAAGATGTTGATTCAATCATCAAAAAAGCTAATTCAATTAATGATCAACCAGTGGTTGTTGACTTTAGAGTATTTAAAGATGCGATGGTCTGGCCAATGGTTGCAGCAGGAACATCTAACGATGACATCATGATCGCCCGTGAAATGGCGCCTGACTGGGATTCGCAGGAACTCTAATGAGCAAACACACACTTGCTGTTTTAGTTGAGAACTCACCTGGAGTACTTGCACGCGTTGCGGGACTTTTTTCCAGACGTGCCTACAACATTGACTCATTAGCAGTTGGACCAACTGAAAATCCTGAAATCTCTCGAATGACCATTGTTATAAACGTTGAGAGTCACTCCCTTGAGCAGGTCATTCGCCAACTAGATAAATTAGTAAACGTCATTCATATTGCAGAGTTAAAGCAAGATGAATCTGTTCAAGCAGAGCTAATCTTGGTGAAAATCTCTGCTACAGCTAAGAACCGCTTTGATGTTGATGCCGTTTTAGAAACCTACGATGCAGTCATCGTGGATGAGTCTTCGGAGACTTTAACGATTGAGGCAACTGGCGATGCTGCCAAAATCAGTGACCTACTTAACGCACTTGAGCGTTTTGGCATCCGTGAGCTTGCTCAATCTGGTCTAGTCGGCATTGAGCGTGGCAGCCGTTCGCTGGCAGAGCGTACGCTTAGCGTCCAAAGTATCCCTACCGCAGAGAGCGGACAGGCTGACTATCAGAACTAAGAATTAAAACTGACCAAACCAACTATCCAAACAAACTAGATCACAAATAAATACAACACATCAACGAGAAGGAGAAATACCGTGGCAGCAACGATGTATCACGAAGAGGATGCTGATCTAGCGATCATCCAGGGGCGCAAAGTTGCGATCATTGGTTATGGATCACAGGGACATGCGCACGCGCTCAACTTGCGCGACAGTGGTGTTGATGTTCGCGTTGGATTAAAAGATGGTTCTTCATCTCGCGCTAAAGCAGAGGCCGAAGGCCTTCGTGTTGTATCTGTTGCAGAGGCTGTTAAAGAAGCAACTGTGATCATGATTTTAGCGCCAGATCACCTGCAGCGTCATATCTACACAGAATCAATTTTGCCTAACCTAAAAGATGGCGATGCCTTGTTCTTTGGTCATGGATTCAATATTCGTTTTGGTTACATCAAGCCTTCAGCATCTGTAGATGTTTGCATGGTTGCACCAAAGGGTCCAGGTCACTTGGTTCGTCGTGAATACGCTGCAGGTCGCGGAGTTCCTGTGATCGTTGCAGTAGAACAAGATTCAACTGGAAATGCATGGCCTCTAACACTTTCTTATGCAAAGGCTATTGGTGGACTTCGCGCTGGTGGAATTTTGACTACATTTACTGAAGAGACTGAGACAGATTTATTTGGTGAGCAGTCTGTTCTTTGTGGTGGAGCATCACAATTAGTTATGTATGGATTCGAAGTTCTTACCGAGGCTGGATATCAACCAGAGGTTGCATATTTTGAATGCCTGCACGAACTTAAGTTAATTGTTGACTTAATGTACGAAGGTGGAATCGCTAAGCAGCGTTGGTCAGTCTCTGACACAGCTGAATTTGGTGATTATGTTTCAGGTCCTCGTGTAATTGATCCACACGTTAAGGAAAACATGAAGGCAGTACTTGCCGACATTCAAAGCGGTGCATTCGCTAAGCGCTTCATCGATGATCAAGAAGCAGGCGGTGTTGAATTTAAGGCGTTGCGCGCAAAGGGTGAAGTTCACCCAATCGAAGGCGTTGGACGCGAACTTCGCAAGATGTTTTCTTGGATGAAGCAGTCAAAGGGCGACGATTACAAAGAGGGCAGTGCAGCGCGTGGCTAAACCAATTGTTTTAATTGCAGAAGAGCTCAGTCCAGCAACTTTAGAGGCGCTTGGTCCTGATTTCGAAGTTGTTAACTGCGATGGTGCAAACCGCGCAGAGCTTCTTACCGCTCTTGCAAAAGGTGTTGACGCTGTATTGATTCGCTCTGCAACCAAAATGGATGCAGAAGCAATTGCAGCAGCAAAAGGTTTAAAGGTAATTGCACGTGCCGGTGTTGGGCTAGATAACGTTGATATTCCTGCGGCAACTGCTGCTGGTGTAATGGTCGTTAACGCCCCAACTTCAAATATTGTCTCTGCAGCAGAGCTAGCGATCTCTCTATTGATGGCCTCTGCTCGTTTTATCTCTCCAGCACATGCTGCACTTCGAAATGGTAAGTGGGCCCGTTCTAAATACACAGGCGCCGAGCTATTTGAAAAAACTTTAGGAATCGTTGGCTTTGGCCGAATTGGTCAACTTGTTGCTCACCGCATGCAGGCCTTTGGAATGGATGTTGTTGCATACGATCCATATCTACAGCCTGCACGTGCAGCACAGCTTGGTGTTCGCTTAGTTGAACTAGATGAACTACTAAAGGTTTCAGATTTCATAACAATTCACCTTCCTAAAACAAAAGAGACTGCAAACTTGATTGGCGTCGATGCGCTTAAGAAAGTTAAGCCCTCTGTCCGAATCATTAACGCTGCCCGTGGCGGAGTCCTAGATGAAACGGCCCTTTTTGATGCAATTACTCAAGGCCGCGTCGCTGGTGCAGGAATAGATGTGTACTCAACTGAGCCATGCACAGATTCACCTTTATTTACTTTGGATCAAGTAGTGGCAACACCACATTTAGGTGCATCAACAGATGAAGCACAAGAGCGTGCAGGAATTGCAGTTGCTGTTTCAGTGCGAAAAGCTTTGGCAGGTGAACTTGTTCCAGATGCAGTAAATGTAAAGGGTGGAGAGATTCACGAAGAGATTCGCCCAAGTTTGCCATTAGTAGAAAAAATGGCACAGATTGCAACAGCATTTGCTGGTGAAGCACCTGTAAGTATGGATATCTCTGTAAGAGGAGAAATCGCAGAGCACGACTCGACAATACTTGCGACCAGTGCACTTAAAGGCGCGCTCCTTGCCTGTGGCGTAAATGATGTGACATATGTAAATGCTCCAGCACTTGCCGCAGAGCGCGGTTTGACCTCTGAAGTAACGACAGATCCAGATAGTCCGGAGTACCGCAGCATGATCTCTCTTCGCGCAGCCCTTGCTGATGGAAAAATAGTCACCGTAGATGGAACTCTTGTTGGCATTCGTAAAGATGAAAAGATTATTGCGATTGATTCATTTGACTTAGATCTTGCACCTACAGAAAACCTTTTGTTCCTGCGTTATGTAGACAAGCCAGGTGTTGTCGGAGCAGTCGGAAACGCACTTGGAAAGGCTGGAATCAATATTGCTGGCATGCAAGTTGCACGTAGTTCAGCTGGTGGAAGTGCATTAATGGCGATTACTGTTGATTCTCAAATCAGCGATGATCTACTTCCGGCAGTTAAAAAAGAGACTGGAGCCGAACTAGTTCGCTCTGTAACTTTGGTGGGCTAATGAAGACAATCAATTTAGCGATTATCGCCGGTGATGGAATTGGACCAGAGGTAGTAAATGAAGGTCTAAAAGTTCTAGATGTCGTTGCAAAGAAGTACGGAGTTGAATTTAAGAAAACTTCGTATGATCTTGGTGCAGCTTTTTGGCATCGTACGGGTGAAGTTTTGTCAGATTCAACCTTGACTGAACTGGCAAAAGCAGATGTAATTTTGCTTGGCGCCGTGGGTGATCCAACAGTACCTAGTGGTGTTCTAGAGCGCGGTCTTTTATTGAAGATTCGTTTTGCCTTTGATCACTACATCAACTTGCGTCCTGCAAAATTGATGCCGGGAGTGACTGGGCCTTTAGCAACAAAGGCCCCAATAGATTTCATTGTTGTGCGCGAAGGAACAGAAGGACCATACGTGGGTGCAGGTGGAGTTTTAGCTCATGGCACTGAGAATGAGATTGCCACAGAAGAAAGCCTTAACACACGTCGAGGAGCAGAACGCGTTATCCGTGATGCATTTGAGCGCGCATCAAAGCGTGATCGCAAGAAGTTAACTTTGGTTCATAAAAATAACGTTCTAACACGCGCAGGTAGTTTATGGACACGGACATTCGAAGATGTCGCAAAAGAGTATCCAGCAATCACGACCGATTACTTACATGTTGATGCTGCATCTATGTTTTTCGTAACTAATCCAGAGAGATTTGATGTAGTTGTAACCGATAATTTGTTTGGCGATATCTTGACCGATATTGCTGCGGCAATCTGTGGGGGAATAGGCCTTGCAGCCTCAGGCAATATCAATCCAACAGGTAAGTTTCCATCAATGTTTGAGCCAGTGCATGGCTCCGCGCCCGATATCGCAGGCAAGAATTTAGCCGACCCAACTGCAACAGTTATGTCTGTTGCAATGATGTTGGATCATCTTGGATTAAGTGATGCTGCTCGTGATGTTGAGCGCGTTGTGGCTGCAGATCTAGCAACACGTGGGGATGCAAAACGAAGTACAACTCAAGTAGGTGATGCGCTAGCTAGCGCTTTGTAATCATGAAAATAACTCTGAATCCCCTTGCTAAAGATGAAGCAACACGCAACGCACTTGTTGCCGAAGGTGGATTTGGCAAGTACTACACCGATCACATGGTTTGGTGTGAGTGGAGTGAAAAAGATGGTTGGGCTGAACCAGAGTTGATTCCATATGGTCCAATCACGCTGGACCCGGCAACTGCAGTATTTCACTATGGGCAAGAGATCTTCGAAGGCATGAAGGCATATCGGCAGCCAGATGGATCAATTGAACTATTTCGTCCACGTGAGAATGCAAAGCGATTTGCAAACTCTGCCAAGAGATTAGCTCTGCCTGAAATGCCGGTAGAACTGTTTATGGAAACCGTTGAAACTCTAGTGAAACAAGATAACGGCTGGGTCCCAAACAAAGTGGGAGAGTCTTTATATATACGCCCATTTATGATCGCAACTGAAGTAGGACTTGGTGTTCGTCCAACAAATAAAGCGACCTATCTTTTAATTGCAACACCAGCCGGTGCTTACTTTGATCCATCAAAGGCTGTATCAGTATGGATTTCAACTGAATATGTCCGAGCAGCTCAAGGCGGAACAGGTGAAGCAAAATGTGGAGGAAACTATGCCGCTTCATTGGTTGCACAAAAAGCAGCTTCCAAAGAGGGCTGCGACCAAGTTGTGTGGATTGATGCAAAAGAGCGCAAGTGGGTTGAAGAGATGGGCGGTATGAACCTTTACTTTGTTAAAGGTAAAGGCGCTGGAGCAACTGTTATTACTCCAAAGTTAACTGGAACTTTATTGCCTGGAATTACCCGTGACTCAATTCTCTCTGTTGCAGTTGATCTTGGTTATAAAGTCGAAGAGGTTATGTTGTCGATCGATGATTGGCGCGAAGGCGTAACAAACGGTGAGATAACCGAAATCTTTGCATGTGGAACCGCTGCAGTTGTATCTCCAGTCGGTCAAGCAAAATCAGCGATGGGAACATGGGTGACTGGCGATGGACAGCCAGGACCCATCACGATGCAAATTAGAAACCACTTACTTGGTATTCAACATGGAACAGTAGAAGACAAGCACAACTGGATGAGTGCGGTTAAATAATGCCAATAAACGATAGTTTTCATATCTATGACACCACTTTGCGTGATGGTGCGCAGCAAGAGGGGTTAAACCTTTCTGTTCACGACAAACTCAATATCGCACGTCATTTAGATGAACTTGGAGTTGGATTTATCGAAGGCGGGTGGCCAGGTGCTAATCCAAAAGATACAGAGTTCTTTGCTCTGGCAAAAAAAGAGTTAAAGTTAAAAAATGCAACATTTGTTGCCTTTGGAGCAACTCGTCGTCCAAATGCAAAAGCTGCAGATGACGTGCTACTTGGTGCACTTCGAGACAGTGGCGCCCCTGCAGTTACTTTAGTTGCCAAAGCTTTTGATCGTCACGTTGATTTGGCCCTTAAAACAACTCTTGATGAAAATCTTGCAATGATTCGCGACTCAGTAACTCACCTTCGCCAAGAAGGCCAACGAGTATTTCTAGATGCAGAACACTTCTTTGATGGCTATCGCCATAATCGCGCATATGCACTTGAAGTTGTTCGTGTTGCAGCAGAGGCAGGGGCTGATGTAATTGCACTGTGCGATACCAATGGTGGAATGTTGCCTGATGAACTTTCCCAGGTTGTCCACGATGTTTTAACTGCAAGTTCGGCCCGACTTGGAATTCACTGTCACAACGACACAGGATGCGCAGTTGCAAACTCAATGGCTGCAATTGCAGCAGGTGCAACACATGTTCAAGGAACGCTCAACGGATATGGTGAGCGCACTGGTAACGCCGATCTTGTCACAATCATCGCCAATTTAGAGTTGAAGAAAAAGCAGTTGGTCTTGCCAACAAATGCTCTGCACGAGGCATTTAGAATTTCACACGCAGTTGCAGAGGTAACCAATGTTGCTCCAAGTGCGCGTCAACCATATGTCGGAGTATCGGCATTTGCACACAAAGCGGGGCTACACGCTAGTGCGATCAAAGTAGATCCTTCACTTTATCAACATGAGGATCCTGCAGCTGTTGGCAATGACATGCGCATGTTGGTCTCTGACATGGCAGGTCGTGCATCGATTGAATTAAAATCTCAAGAACTCGGTGTTGACTTAGGTGGAGACAAGGAGTTAATCGGCCGTATTGTGGACCGAGTAAAAGAGATGGAGTCTCGAGGTTTTACCTTTGAAGCAGCAGATGCCTCTTTTGAACTTTTAGTTCATGAAGAGATATCTGGAAAGCGACCATCATTTTTCACAATTAATCATTGGGTTACATCTGTTGAACGAGCAACTGATCAAACCATTATCACCAAGGCAGAAGTGACTGTTACTGCAATGGGACAAGAGATCACATGTAATGGTTTGGGTAATGGCCCGGTAAATGCATTTGATAACGCCCTTAGAACAGGTTTGTTAAAACTTTATCCAGAGCTAGAAGTTCTAGAACTGACAGATTACAAGGTTCGTATTCTCGAAGGTCGCCTTGGAACTGGCGCCGTTACGCGCGTACTTGTCGAAACAAGCGATGGCAAAGGCGAATGGAACACTGTCGGGGTGCATGAAAACGTGATTGCAGCATCTGCAATGGCGTTAGAAGACGCGCTTACCTTCGGTTTAATGCGTCAAGGCCGTAAGCCCGCGTAAACTAAAACCTTGTGAGCGATAACTTTCAAGAAATTCTGAAAGCTTTTACGCGCCATTTAACATCTGAAAGAGATCTTTCTTCCCACACAGTTCGTGCCTACATTGGCGATCTAGAATCTTTGCTTGCCCATCTTGAAACGTTAAACGTGAGCGAGATTTCTCAAATGGAGTTAAATCATCTTCGCTCCTGGCTGGCAAACCAGCAGATTAAAGGTGGCGCTCGGAGTTCACTTTCTAGACGTACAACGACTATTCGCTTGTTTACTAAATGGGCGGTAAAAAATAAGTACCTGGCCAAAGATGTAGGTTCAACCTTGGTAACACCAAAAGGGCATCGAACCTTGCCAGATGTATTAGAAATTGAAGATGCAAAGATTGCTATGGATTCAATGGCAACTAGGGCAGCAGAGGAAGAGACACCGCTGTCTCTGCGAGATGTTGCAATCGTTGAGATGTTGTATGCAACAGGTGCCAGAGTGGGCGAACTTTGTGGCTTAGATTTAAATGATGTTGATTATGATCGTCAAACAATTAAAGTCTTAGGTAAAGGTAATAAAGAGCGCACTATTCCTTTGGGAAATCCTGCGGTACGAGCTCTCACACTTTGGCTAAAACAGGGTAGAGATCAGATAGCCACTGCAAACTCAGGGAGTGCAGTCTTTATTGGTGCACGAGGCAAGCGAATTGATCAGCGTGCTGTTCGCACAGTTGTCTATGAAGCACTTTCTGCGATTGAAGGTATAGAGCGTATGGGTCCACATGCACTGCGACATTCAGCTGCGACTCATCTGCTCGAAGGTGGAGCAGATCTTCGAACGGTGCAAGAGATTTTAGGTCACGCATCACTTGCAACTACACAAATTTATACACATGTTTCTACTGAGCGCCTTCAAAAAGTATTTAAACAGGCTCATCCTCGCGCATGAGATCTTCACTAGTTGTTATACCTACTTTTAACGAAGCCAAAAGCATCGGAGAAATACTAAATGGCCTAAAAGATATGGACCTTGATGTTTTGGTTATCGATGATGGATCACCGGATGGAACAGCAGATGTAGTAAGAATGCATCATGTTGAAGTTGTACAGCGAGAGTCAAAACAAGGCCTGGGAAGTGCATATCGCACAGGTTTTTCTATTGGTCTTGCTCGCGGATATACATATATTATTCAAATGGATGCAGATGGTTCACATCAAGTACATGATCTGAAAAATATGATGGAGTGGATCGGGAGCAGTGATCTACTTATTGGATCTCGCTGGATTAAAGATGGATCTATCACTAACTGGAGCAAGGCCCGTGAATATCTCTCACGAACTGCCAATGCCTATGCAAAGGTAATGCTTGGTCTTAAAGTCAAAGATGCAACCTCTGGATTTCGAATCTATGAGAGCGCATTATTAGAGAAGATGAATCTGTCCACAATTAAAAGCGAAGGTTACTGTTTTCAAATAGAGATGACTCGGCGTGCAGCTGTTAGTGGTGGCTCGGTTGCCGAGATTCCAATTAATTTTATTGAGCGCAGCCATGGCGAAAGTAAAATGTCTGTTGGAATTGCAGTCGAAGCCGTATTCCGCATCACATGGTGGGCTTTTTTACGCATGGTTGGGCGGTAATTTCACGCGCCAGGCTCAGGTAGGATTTGGCCTGCACTAGTTGAAATTGAACTCGAAAGAGCCCATTTCGGTAGTGACATCTCAGCACTGCCTAACCTTTTGGTTGGTGAATCATCTCGGTCCGTTAAATCGGTAGATGAAATTCAGTGCGACGGGCTAAGCAAATTGTTTAGCCAAAACCGAGCGGGTTTTATTGCGCTAACTATGCGCATGAAACCTATGAAGGAGTATGCCTGCCATGGCAGTTGTAACAATGCGAGAGCTCCTCGACAGCGGTGTTCACTTTGGACACCAGACTCGTCGATGGAACCCAAAGATGAAGCGTTTTATTTTTACAGAGCGCAACGGCATCTACATCATCGACATCCAGCAATCACTTGCACTTATTGATTCAGCATATGAATTCATTAAGGACACAGTTGCAAAGGGTGGCCACGTACTATTCGTTGGAACAAAGAAGCAGGCACATATGCCAATTCTTGAACACGCAGCACGCGTTGGAATGCCAACAGTAACCGAGCGCTGGTTAGGTGGAATGCTTACTAATTTCCCAACCGTTTACAAGCGCATCCAGCGTCTAAAAGAACTTGAATCAATGGAAGAGAAGAACGACCTACTTCTAACCAAGAAAGAGCTTCTTGTACTTCGCCGTGAACGTGAAAAACTATTTAAGAACCGTGATGGAATTCGCAACATGACCAAACTGCCTTCAGCAATTTGGGTCGTTGATACTAAGAAAGAGCACCTTGCAGTGCAAGAAGCCAAGAAACTTGGTATTCCAGTTGTTGCAATCTTGGATACAAACTGTGATCCAGATGAGGTTGACTACAAGATTCCTGGTAACGACGATGCAATTCGATCAATTGATGTTCTAACACGTGTTATCACTGATGCAATTGCAGCAGGCCTAAAGGCTCGTTCTGCAAACGTAAAGGAAGAAGCAAAAACTGAGCAACCTGCAGCAGTAGCCGCTGGGGAACCGTTAGCTGATTGGGAAAATGAAATCTTATACAGCACAACAGCAACAACACCGGAGGCATAAATTGGCAGCCTATACAGCTGAAGATGTAAAGAAGCTTCGCGAAGCAACTGCAGCAGGAATGCTCGATTGTAAGAAAGCTTTAGATGAAGCCGAGGGTGATTACAACAAGGCACTCGATATCATTCGAGTTAAGGGGCTTAAGGGCGTTACAAAGCGCGAAGGCCGCTTAACTTCAAATGGTGCGGTCGTTGCAAAAGTAGAAGGCAATCTTGGCGTAATGCTTGAACTCAACTGCGAAACAGATTTTGTGGCAAAGGGTGAGCGCTTTATTGCATTGGCCGATGAACTACTTGCACATTTGCAGAACGCACAGTCAGATTCAACTGAAAGCTTCCTAGCTTCAACAATGGGTAACGGTAAAACCGTTCAATTCGTTGTCGATGAGGCAAATGCAACATTGGGAGAGAAGATTGAAGTTCGTCGTATTGCAGTAATCAAAGATTCTCCAGTGGGAATTTATCTGCACCGCACAAGTCCAGATCTTCCACCACAGGTTGGTGTCTTAGTTGAACTTGTAAAAGATGCTGCAGAAGTTGGTAAAGACATCGCTCAGCACATTGCAGCATTTGCTCCACAGTTCGTTAACCGTGAGCAAGTTCCAGCTGACTTAATCGAAAATGAGCGCCGAATTGCAGAAGAAACTGCACGCGAAGAGGGCAAGCCTGAGGCTGCGCTTTCAAAGATAATCGAAGGTCGCGTTGCAGGTTTTGTTAAGGATGTCTCCTTAATCGAACAGTCTTTTGCCAAGGATGCAAAGAAAACTGTCAAGCAAATCCTCGATGAGGCCGGAACTGCCGTTAAGGCATTCCATCGCTTCCGCGTGGGTCAATAAGGTTTGGGCCTAATCACTTAGACTTACAACCACAACCAGTTATTAAAAGTTAAGGAGCGCTCATGCCCGGTACAAGAGGTACGTATCGCAGAGTGCTCCTTAAACTTTCTGGAGAAGTTTTTGGTGGAGAGAAAGGCATCGGTGTTGATCCCGATGTTGTTCAAGATATTGCAAAACAAATCGCAGACGTTGCTCGCTCTGGTGTTCAAGTGGCGATAGTCGTTGGAGGCGGTAACTACTTCCGTGGCGCAGAGTTATCTCAGCGCGGAATGGATCGCTCTCGCGCTGACTACATGGGAATGCTCGGAACAGTCATGAACTGTCTTGCCTTGCAGGATTTCCTAGAAAAAGAGGGAGTTGCAACTCGGGTTCAAACGGCGATCACAATGGGTCAAGTTGCCGAGCCATATATTCCATTGCGAGCAATCAGACATTTAGAAAAAGGGCGCGTAGTAATTTTTGGAGCAGGTGCAGGAATGCCGTTCTTTACTACCGACACAGTCTCTGCTCAGCGCGCTCTAGAAATTGGAGCCGAAGCACTTCTGCTTGCAAAAAGTGGCGTTGATGGCGTTTACAGCGCAGATCCAAAGAAAGATCCAAAGGCGACTAAGTTTGAATCGATCTCTTATGATGAGGTTTTATCTAAGTCCCTAGCTGTTGCAGATGCCGCCGCCTTTGCTCTGTGCAGAGAGAACAAACTACCAATCGTCATCTTTGATTTAATGAAAAAAGGAAATATAGCCCGGGCTGTGCGCGGTGAAACTATAGGTACTCTGGTCGCATAAGCG
>CAMCYA010000014.1 GCA_945883675.1 Bifidobacterium breve | reverse complement strand
AATATGTTTCTAGGCTTGGTGTGACGGTGCGTTCTTCTAGTTCTGGATCAAGAATGACCATAAGTTCATAATGACGCATGAGTTAACCCGACCTCCTCTGGACTAAGACGGCCACGGCATTTCCGTGACAGGAGGGTTAATACTTCTTATTCGACAACTGGAGTTTGCCCCAGATGGCTCTTAAGAGGGTTAAGGGTAGGCCTTTATGGCCTAAATGGCTAAATCGGTGGAGGTTTTTCCTAGATCGAGCGGGGATTAAGGCTTAGGTTTATGGGGCCAGTTACTTGGGCTACTAAGGCCCGAACTACTAAGGCTTGGGTGTCTGGATTCCACCGGAAGTCATTACGACCGGATCGAGTCCACCGATATTTGATGGTGCAGGAAATGACATTACTGGTTCTCCCTTAAGAGCACCCCTCATGAACTGCGTCCAAATTCTTGCTGGGAAAGATCCACCTGTTAGAGATGTCATTCCACCAATTCCATTGAGTGATTGTGTTGCGTTATCTCTAAAGAATGAAACGGAGGCGGCGATCTGTGGTGTGTATGCACTAAACCATGCAGATGCATTTGATTGTGATGTTCCAGTTTTTCCTGCAGCAGGTCGGCCAAGTGCAAGTGCAGCAGCGCCAGTTCCACCGGTGATTGTTCCTTTAAGGGCGTAGGTTAAATCGGCCATAACATCTTTACTAAATACTTCTTCAGTCGATGGTGTTGCTTCGTAGAGCACACCTTTGTTAGATCCAATTACTTGTGAGACTAAATATGGTTTTGATCTAACGCCTTGAGCTGCAAAAGTTGCGTAGGCATTTGCCACATCGATTACGTGAGGGCTAGATGTTCCAAGTACAAATGATGGGGTTGGCATCATTGCAACTGTGTCCGGAATACCTGCACGGCGAGCAACATCTACAACTTTGTCTGGGCCCACATTGATGCCGAGCGGAACAAATACTGTGTTAATTGAATGCTTGGTTGCAAACATCAAATCAACCTGACCCCAACCATTATTTCCATAATTGAAAACTTCATATGGTTTACCTAGATCATCAAATGTTTGTGGTGAATCACCGTTCCACATAGAGGTTAATGGAATTCCCTTTTCAAGGGCTGCGACAATTGCAAATGGTTTAAACGTTGAACCGGCCTGGGCAATCGATTGTGTTGCATCGTTTAATTGGCGCTCTAAGTAATCTCGGCCGCCATAAAGTGCTAGAACTTCACCGGTTCCGGGGCGAATTGCAACTAAACCAATTCGAAGATCATCTGGGGCATTAGATGGATAAAATCTATTAACTGCATCAACTGCTGACTGCTGAGCTTTTTGCTCAAGAGTTGTTTTGATAACTAACCCACCAACTAAAAGTTGGTCCTGAGAAAATCCTAGTTTGGCTAACTCTTTTTGTACCGCTTCAATTACGTGACCTTTTGGCCCGCTTAACTGGCCTGATGTTGCGCGTGGTGCGACCTCTGGCAACTTCATCTTTGCTGCCTCTTCTTCACTTATCCAGCCCTCTTCCAACATATTGTTTTTCACATATTCAAAGCGGTTGGCTAAACGCTCGGCGTTACCTTCTGCAAATGCTGGATCGTATAAGCCTGGCGAGCGCAGAATTGATGCAATTACTGCTGCCTGTGAAATCGTGAGTTGATCAACCGTGCGGTTGAAATACTGTTGCGAGGCGGTCATAACACCGTATGAGCCTCGGCCAAAGTAAATGGTGTTGAGATAGCTTTCAAAGATTTGATCTTTGGAAAGTTCGTTCTCGAGTTTTATTGCGATGACAAGTTCTCTAACTTTTCTCTGAATTGTTCGACTCGGAGTCAAAAATGCTGTCTTTGCATACTGCTGAGTGATCGTAGAGCCACCTTGTAGGGAACCACCTCGAAGGTTATTAAAGGCGGCACGCAAAATTCCAGTTACAGAAAATGCTTTATTGGAGTAAAAACTTTTATCTTCTGCCGCAAGAACTGCTTGGCGAACCTTTAGTGGAATTTTTGCAAGTGGAACAATCTGACGATTTTGGGTTCCCACTCGGCCAATCTCTTCACCGTTTGCGTACTGAAAAATTGTTGATTGGCTATTTACATATGCGTTTGCATCAGGAACATCAACAGTGAAGTAGGCAAGTGCGAATAGAACTGAACCAGCAACAAAGCCAAAGCCTGTTACAAATACTGCTGCTCGAACAAGTACTTTTCGCATCATTTGGTAATGCTACATGCTTGCATAATCTTCATCCTCCAAGGTGCGCACCCTTCGGGGCGCCTTGCGCTCTATTCCATCACCTAACATGTATGAAGCACAGAGGTGATTCCATGAACAGTTGCGACAGACCTCAACAATGTAAACCGTGAACTCACCAAATTCTCGTTCCATCTCCACTAACTCTTTGGGGGACTTAATGCGCCCTGAGAATTGACCTAGTTGTTCCCCAAAGGTGTAACGAAGTTCGACAAGCTCCTCTTTTTTACAGACCGGACAATTTCTATTGACCTTGTCGCCATGCCACTTAGCGGCACGCATTAGATACGGGTCGGCGTCGCAGGCATCGACAACTCCTCGAAATAGCGCCATCAAAGTGGCGCGCTTATCGAGTGAATAATCGATGAATGAACGTTGCGATTTCATTAAAGAGAAGAATAATCCTAAATAGGTGGCTACGCTCTTTCTTATGAGTTTCTTTGGGTTACTTCGACACCCACGGCTATCTCGCCTTCTGGCCGTTCGCTGGACTGGCCAAGCAACCGATGGTGTTTTTCAAAGCGCACTTGCATCCTTTGTTTTATTTTCACCAGAGCGCCAGGCAGATGCATTAAGTGCAGCAATTGGTTTTGCAGTTGTTCTTATGCCGTACTCAATTGTTGGTCCTTTTGTAGGAACTATTTTAGATCGAGTCTCTAGGCAACGTGCACTTTTTTATGCAAACCTAGCGCGCAGTGCAAACCTTTTGGTAGTGGCAGCTTTTGTATTTAGCGGAACAACTGGAGTAACGCTGACTGCAGTTGTATTAGTTGCATTTGGTATTAACCGATTAATTCTTGCTGCTCTCTCTGCTGGCTTGCCACTTCTTATTGACTCTAAATCTCTCATTACGGCAAATGCAATTGCAGTTACTGGTGGTTCTGTATTAGTTGTATTAGGCGGTGGTATTGGTGTTGGTGTTCGAGCACTAGTTGATGGCGCAGCTATCGCCGATCATGCAGATTCGATTCTAGTTTTATTAGCTGCAGCCGGGTATTTCACTGCCGCGCTATTAACAGGACGTTTAACAAAGTATGAAATTGGTCCACAAAAGCATGAAAAAGCCGCTGCATCTTTTGCCCAAGGATTTATTGATATGAAAGAAGGAGTTGCCTTTCTTCGATCACACATTGATGCGGGGCGCGGGATTATTGCAACTGCTGTTCACCGCGGTGGGCTAACAGCACTTACTTTGACTGCATTGTTATTAGAGCGCAACACATTTAATGATCCAAGCAATCCTGCCGATGGGTTGCAGGGTTTTGGAATCGCATTAACAATTGCCGGCGTCGGTGTCTTTTGTGGCGCTTTTCTTGCCCCTTATGGTGTTTCTCGTTTTGGTAGACATCGTTGGATTAAGTTTGCAATGTTTGCAAGTGCCTCTGCTCCACTTGTATTGGCTCTTTCTCAAACGCAAGTGGCGCTGGCAATCACAGCTTTCTTTACAGCCTTTTTTGGTCAAAATGTAAAAGTAACTAATGACGCCCTTGTTCAGTCAAAAATCGATGACTACTTCCGTGGAAGAGTTTTTGCTGTTTACGATGTAGTTGTTAACTTTGCGATTGTCAGCGGGGGATTGATTGCAGCTCTTTTATTACCAACAACTGGTGTGACGGCAAAGGTTCCCTTGCTTGTTGCTTTTGCATATCTACTAGTGGCGCTAGTTGTTTTGCGACCAAGTAAATTTAAGGCTTCTTTGTAGCCCACCATTGCATTAGAGCCTGCGTAGCTTTCTCTTCTCCTATTTGGCCCTGCTCTAAACGAAGTTCCATTAAGAAATCCATTGCCTGGCCAACTTCGCGAGACGGTTTGAGCTTTAAAAGTTGCATTACTTGTGTGCCATCTAAATCTGGTCGAATCTTAGATAGTTCTTCTTGCTCCATTAACGTTTCTATGCGCGCCTCAAGTGAATCATAGCGAGCAGATAAACGATCAGCTTTACTCTTATTTCGAGTAGTGCAATCGGCGCGGGTTAAAACATGTAGGTGAGTTAACAATTCACCAGCATCGCGCACGTATCTGCGAACGGCTGAATCAGTCCAATCAACATCGCCATAACCGTGAAAACGAAGGTGCAGCGCGGTTAATAGCTCAACTGCCTCGGTAGTTTCATTATCAAAGCGCAGAGCGTGTAGACGTTTCTTTGCAAGCCTTGCACCAACAACTTCGTGGTGGTGAAAAGAAACGCCTCCGCCTTCGATAAATGCACGTGTTTTGGGTTTACCAATGTCATGTAATAAGGCTGCAAGTCGAATGACAAGGTTTGGTCCACCTAAACGAGCCTCTTGGCTAATGGCTTGTTCTAATACTGTAATTGAGTGTTCGTAAACATCTTTGTGGTGGTGATGCTCATCTACTTCTAATCTAAGTTTTGGAATCTCAGGAAGCACTAAATCTGCAAGGCCAGAGTCAACCAATAAAGTGATTCCGGTGCGAGGATTAGGTGACATGAGAATCTTTACTAACTCATCTCTGACTCTTTCTGCCGAGATGATCTCTATTCTTGATGCAAGATCTTTCATAGCAGTTAAAACTTCAGGATCTAATTCAAAATCTAACTGGGCTGCAAAACGTGCAGCACGCATCATCCGTAATGGGTCATCAGTAAAAGAATCCCCGGCTCTGCCAGGTGTTCGCAGTGTTTTTGCTGCTAAATCTTGAAGGCCGTTAAAAGGATCAATAAATACTGGTGCGTCACCAGTTAGTTCTAAAGCCATTGCATTGATTGTAAAATCTCGACGTGATAAATCTCCGTCAATTGAATCACCGTATATAACTTCTGGATTGCGAGAATCTGGGTTATAAGTTTCGCTTCGATATGTTGTTACTTCAACAGTTGTATCTGCGCGCTTTCCTGCAACTGTTCCAAATGCAATTCCGGTTTCCCAGACATTTTCTGCCCAAGTTTGTAAGATTTTTTTACTCTCTTCTGGTCGTGCATTTGTTGTGAAATCTAAATCATTTCCTAAGCGACCTAAAATTGCATCGCGAACTGGGCCACCGACTAATGCCAACGTAAAACCTTTTGCCTTGAAGGCCTGGGCTAAGGAGCTAGCAAGCGGTGCTCGTTCAACAAGTGAACGGATCGCTAACTCTCCAGCGGCGCCTAATGCATTACTCACAATAAGTAAGGTTAAGGCACTACCCTTGATTCATGATCCCTGCACCTGGTGCGGGCAGCGAAGGTGCGAAGAAAAAACGCAAACGTAAGCGTTCTGGCAACCGCGGCCCACAACCACAGACACAAACCGAGGCGCAAAAGCGTCCCCCAGTTAAGAAAAGCTATGCCAAACGCGTTGATGAGGTCAGCGCAGGCGGTTTAGTTATCGATACAACAGGAAAGTTAGGCCTGCTTATTGGTCGGTTTGATCTCAAAGATGCATCAGGGAAAAGAGTTTTGTGGTCGCTTCCCAAAGGTCATATTGAAGAGGGTGAAACTCCAGAACAAGCTGCTATCCGCGAAGTAGCCGAAGAAACAGGGATCACTTCTGAAATAACAAAATCTTTAGGTGTAATTGATTTTTGGTTTATGGCTGGCGGTAAACGAATTCATAAAACGGTACACCACTTTCTATTTACAGAAGTTGGTGGCGTTCTTGCACCACAGGAAAGTGAGGTCGACAAAGTCTCCTGGTTTCCACTGGAAGAGATCGTTGATCAACTTGCATACCCTGATGAGAAAAAGTTGATTCTTAAAACCGCTGGGATAACACAGTGAAGAAATTAGCGCTTTTATTTTCTTTTCTGACGTTAGTTATCTTTGGAGTTTTCTCTGGAATTGTTTTGGCACCACAAGCACATGCTGCACATGAAGTTATCAGAATTACTTCACCATTAAACCAAAGTTTTACTGGTGAGTTCCGAGATGGCTCTATGGCTCAATTGTTACTGCCATCTGGTGAGTTAGGACAGTTAGTTTTTAGATCAATGTCAAAAGAGCGAACATGGGTGATTGATCCTGCACTCATTGATGCAATCACTGCCATGACATCTGATTACAAAGTGTTAAGCGACGAAGAACCCACCGCGGGCGATGTTGCACTTTCTTGGTTGGATCGCTTAAAGGCTGTGACGGCGCGAAATGAAGTTATCTCTTTGCCATATGGAAATCCTGACATTAAGTTGGCAAAAATTTTGGCACCTAGTGAACTTGCTCTATATCTTTCATTTGGTAAAACAAGACTTGAATCCCTTTTAGGTCGTACCGTTACGGCAGATACGTCCCATAGTTGGAGTGAAGGAAAATCACGGTTAAGTTTTACAGAGCGTAAAACATATGGTGAAAATCGGCGTGCTTTAACTCGCCTTTCTCGGGTTGTTCAAGCCGATGAGCTGTCTAATTTACGCGCTCGGTTGGCCCAACTTCTATCGCCGAATTTAGACCGCGAGTCCCGTGAATTCTTTACTTTAAATGCAACCCAAGCAGTTAATGAAGTTGTAGATAAATTAAGAATAAATAGTGGAAATTATCAAGTGACAACATCTTCAGTAAAACTTCCTGTGACTGTTATTAATGACTTTGATACAGAAGTTGTGGTGGATGTTTCTATGATCCCAATTAATTCCCGAATGGTCGTAGAGAGCTTTAAAGATGTTGTTATCGCCCCAAATTCAAAAATTCAGTTAGAAATGGGTGTAGAGGTTATTGCTCCAGGAGAGACAGTAGTTTCTGCTTACATAACCGATAAAGAGGGGGTAGAAGTCGTACCTGAAGCTCTTTTAACCCTTAATTCATCTGTTATCGATGTGCGTGTGGCCTGGTTTACAACAGGAGCAGCCATACTTCTCTTATTGGCTGGTGTTGCACAAAGTGTTCGGCGTGTACGAAAGAAGAGTAAATGAAATCTAATGAACTTTTTCGCGCCTCAGGAGTAATGGCTCTTGGAACAATAATCTCGCGCATTACCGGCTTTATTCGGGGAGTTTTGCTCGTTGCTGTTCTAGGAACAACATTGCTTGCTGATACTTACAACGTTGCAAATACCATGCCAAATATTTTATACAACTTGCTAGTTGGCGGAGCTCTTACTGCAATTTTTATTCCTCAGTTAGTTCGATCATTTGATCATGAAGATGGCGGCGATAGTTTTGCCTCAAGGCTCATAACAACAATCTCTTTCATTCTTATAGTTCTTGTCACATTGGGAATGTATTTTGCTCCAGCTTTAGTACGTTTATATGCTCCAGAGTTTTTCACACCAGGATTTGAAGCAGAGAAAGAGATTGCGATCGCCTTTACTCGTTACTGTCTTCCACAAATCTTTTTCTTAGGTTTGTTTACAATGCTTGGACAAGTTGCAAATGCACGGGGTTCTTTTGGCCCATTAATGTGGGCTCCAATTGCCAATAACTTAGTTGGAATTGCACTCTTTGCAGGATTTTTGATTTTTTCACCTGGAGTTAATCTTGCCAATATCACTACTCAGCAGATTCAAATATTGGGTTGGGGCACAACTTTGGCTGTTGTTATCCAGGCATTAGTGCTCGTTCCGGTGATTAAAAAACTTGGAATTAGGATCAGGCCGAAATTTGGAGTCCACGGTTTAGGTAAATCATTTAATTTAGCTGGTTGGACTTTGATTTACATTCTGATTTCTCAACTTGGTTATTTAGTAACTGTAAATGTTGCAACATCTGCGGCAGTAAGAAGTGCTCAAGAAGGAATTGCAGATGGTGTTGGTTATACGCCGTACACCTTTGCATACTTTGTTATGTTGCTTCCTTATTCAATTGTTACCATCTCAATAATTACCGCGATTTTGCCGCACATTTCAAAGTTAGCGTTGGACGGAAAGCGTGAAGAAGTTAAGTCGCAGTTAATACGTGCCATCAGATTAGTTGGTGTTATTACTATCCCTAGCGCTGTTGCATTTTTGCTTTTTGGACCTTTGATAACCGAAGTTATTTTCATGGGCATCCCAATTGCCGATGCACGATATATTGGTTTTGTTTTGTCTGCACTTAGTTTTGGATTAGTGGCTTTTTCGATTAACTTGATTTTAATTCGCGGTTTCAACGCTTTTGAAGACACAAAAACACAAGTAGTTTCTATTTTTATCATCAATGTTGTCTCTGTTGGTCTTTCTTACTTTTTCTTGTATTTCTTGGACAATCAATGGGTAACGGTTGGCTTAGGGGTGGCGTTTTCTATTAGTTATTTAGTTGGGCTTTGGGTTACATTGGCACTTCTTAAGAAACACATTGGCAAGTTAGGGTTGCGTGAGTTTGCCGGCCAACATCTGCGATTGTTTGTCGCATCTTTTCTTGTGATGCTGCCATTGTTTGCAATCGTTGAATATATTTCGTGGTCTGGAATTGAGCTTTCTCCAATCGGGCGTGCTGGCCAGTTGTTAGTCGTGATGATTGCAGCTTTTATTGGCTTTATTTTTGCGGGCAAGGCAGTCGGTGTAGAGGAGATCTCTATGATCAGGCATTTGGGCAGTTCAATTACCAGGCGCAAGGCAAGTCAGGAATAAACAGGTTAGATTTCAGGTTATAAAACAAAAGGAGTAATTGTGAGTGAAGTAAGAAATGTTGTCATCGTTGGTTCTGGTCCTGCCGGTTATACCGCTGCAATTTACGCATCTCGCGCTCAGTTAGAGCCGTTGATGTATGAGGGATCTGTAACAGCAGGTGGCGCACTCATGAACACCACAGAGGTTGAGAATTTTCCTGGTTTCACAGATGGCGTAATGGGTCCTGATCTTATGGACAGTATGCGAAAGCAAGCTAAGCGATTTGGAACTGAGTTAATTACTGATGACATAGTTGAGATGGATTTAACTGGTGAGATCAAAATTCTTAAAGATGGTTCGGGAAATACAGTTAAAGCTAAATCTGTAATTCTTGCTACAGGCAGCGCATATCGCGAAATTGGTTTAGAAAATGAAAAACGTTTATCAGGGCGTGGTGTTTCTTGGTGTGCAACCTGTGATGGTTTCTTTTTCAAAGGGCAAACAATTGCAGTTGTGGGTGGTGGAGATAGCGCAGTAGAAGAAGCAACTTTCTTAACTCGTTTTGCAGAAAAAGTAGTTTTGATTCACCGCAGAGATTCACTACGCGCTTCAAAGATTATGGCCGATCGCGCAAAAGCCAATCCAAAGATTGAATTTCTTTGGAACACAGAGGTTATCGATGTACTTGGTAAAGATAAGGTCGAAGGTCTGAAATTACGAAATACTGTTGATGGGAAAGAAAGTGAAGCAGCTTTTACTGGTTTGTTTGTAGCCATCGGACATATACCGCGCAGTGAGTTAATTGTTGGACAGATTAATTTAGATGCAGAGGGATATGTAATTGCCGAGGGCCGATCAACTCGAACCAATCAAAAGGGTGTATTTGCATGCGGTGATCTAGTCGACCACACCTACCGCCAGGCGATTACAGCAGCGGGCTCGGGTTGTGCCGCCGCACTTGATGCTGAGAAGTTCTTGGCGCACTAGTAGAGTTTCGACAATAATCACCGAAGGAATCTAAGGATTAAAAAGAAGTCATTTCACATAGCGTGAAGATTAGATAAAGAGCGATCGAGGGAGATCCACAATGGCAACAAGTGCGGTAACAACAGCAAATTTTGATGCAGAGGTATTAAAGAGCAGCACCCCTGTGTTAGTTGATTTTTGGGCAGAGTGGTGTGGTCCTTGTCGGGCAGTCGGTCCGATTCTTGAAGATATTTCAAATGAGTATGGTTCTAAAATCAAGATTGTAAAGTTAAATACCGACGAAGAGTCTGCAATTGCATTGAAATATGGAATTACATCAATTCCTACAATGAATGTTTTTGTTAACGGCGAAGTTGTAAAGACAATCGTCGGAGCAAAGCCAAAGCCAGCAATACTGAAGGAACTTGAAAGCTTCATCGCTTAATTTAATGTCTGATTTAAATGAATCTGAGATTCGCTCTTTTCAACAGGCCCGTGGTTTAGATGTCACGGGCTTTGTTGACGATGTCACGGCGCGCGCAATAGAAGAAGCGCGCTGGAAGCTTGGAGACAGATCCCTCTATGTACAGGATGCGCCATCAATGCGCGGTGATGATGTTGCCGCGTTACAGGCACGCCTTACTGAGATGGGTTTTGATTGCGGACGAGTTGATGGAATTTTTGGTTATCGCACCGAGGCGGCAGTAAAGGATTTTCAAAAATCAGTTGGTGAAACTGTTGATGGTAAATGTGGTCCAGCAACAATGATTGCTTTGATTCGTTTAACTCGTGTTGTCTCTGGTGGCGTTCCATCTATGTTGCGTCAAACTGCAACTCACCAACTGCGCGGGCCTGCTCTTGCAAACAAGGTTATTGTTTTGGATCCGCAGATAGATAACCCATTTGTTCACGATGTCGCAGTTCGAACCGAGGGCCGATTGCTTGCACTTGGCGCCTCTGTTTTTTTAACTCGTGGAATTAGTAACGCACCCAAAGAGTCTGAGAGAATTGATTTTAGTAATCGAAGCAGCGCAGATTTAATGATCTCGTTAAACACAGATTCTTATCCAAATGAAAAAGCCCATGGTGCTGCAACTTATTTTTATGGCAGTGATGCCCATGGAGTTCACTCAATAGTTGGTGAGCGCTTTGCCTCCTTGGTTCAGCGCGAAATATGCGCCCGTACAGATTTAACTAACTGTCGAACACATGCAAAGACATGGGACTTGCTTCGATTAACCACGGCGCCAACTGTTCGTATTGATTTAGGTTATGCCAGCAACAGTGGCGACAGTGATCGACTATCTCGTCCCGAGTTTCGAGATACTGTGGCCGAAGCATTGGTGATTGCTATACAGCGGCTTTATTTGGCAGCTGAAGATGATGCAAAGACAGGAACTCTAAAGATTTCAGATCTACGTAACGCGGGTATCCGCCGCTAATCTCGATCGCCATTACATCGCCCCTGCATCTAAAGGCGATCTAATTGAGATCTAATTCAGATCCAAGCGCCCCCTTTGGTGTGGCAGACTTAGAGGATGTCCGAGATAACGCAACGCTTTTCAATGGGCGCGCCTCAAAACCTGGAGCAGCGCTATGCAAGCCGCGCAGCCCATATGAAGCCAAGTGAGATTCGTTCACTCTTTGCCGTTGCATCTAGACCAGAGATTGTTTCCTTAGCTGGTGGAATGCCAAACCTTTCTGCGCTTCCAATGGACATGATGGCCGATGTTGTTCAAAATTTGATTCGCGAAAATGGACAAGAGGTGCTGCAGTACGGAAACGGCCAGGGCCATCCAAAACTTCGTGAACAGATCTGTGAAGTTATGGCGTTGGAGGGAATTCGCGCAAACCCAGATGATGTTTTAGTAACTACGGGTTCACAACAGGCTTTAGATTTAATTTCGCGAATCTTTTTAGATCCGCAAGATGTCGTTTTGGCTGAAGCACCTTCATACGTTGGTGCACTTGGCACGTTTCATCAGTACGAAGCATCTGTCGTTCACGTAGAGACCGATGACAATGGTTTAGTTCCATCGGCTTTGGCAGATGCGATCAAAACAGTTCGAGCAGCTGGGCGAAAGATTAAGTTTTTATACACAATTCCTAACTATCAAAACCCAAGTGGTGTTTTACTTCCCTCATCTCGCCGCACTGAGATTCTGACAATCTGCCGCGATGCTGGCATTTTTGTCGTTGAAGATAATCCATATGGTCTGTTGGGTTTTGATCAGCCCTCACCTAATGCGATGCGCGCAGAGGACTCTGAAAACGTTATTTACTTAGGCTCTTTCTCAAAGACGATTGCTCCAGGGCTGCGAGTGGGCTGGGCGTTAATGCCGCCTTCACTTAAAGAAAAAATGGTGATTGCAAGTGAGTCATCTATTTTATGTCCCTCTAACTTTACGCAGTTAACAATCTCAAGCTATTTAGCAAATCAGCCTTGGCGTGATCAGATCGCATCTTTTTGTGATCTCTATAAAGTCCGTCGTGATGCGATGTTGGAATCACTCGATGAGTATTTTCCAGCTACTGCTAAATGGACAAAGCCGGGCGGTGGATTTTATGTTTGGGTTACGTTGCCCAATGGAATTGATACAAAAGCTCTAATGCCTAAGGCGATTGTTGCAAAAGTTGCCTACGTTCCAGGTACTGCCTTTTATGCCGATGGTTTTGGCTCTTGGTCCTTGCGTTTGGCTTACTGCTATCCAACTCCTGAGCGCATTCGTGAAGGTGTTAAGGCTTTAGGTGGAGTAATTAAGCAAGAGATGACAAAACTTGGTGGTAAAGAGTTAAAAGGTTAATTTTCTAAAGCTTTAGTGATTCGCTTGAAGTCTTCTGCTCCCGCAAATTCAATAACAATTGTTCCTTTTTGTACACTGCCTTGAATTGTGACTCTGGTATCTAAAACATCACCAATTCTCTCTGCGATCTCGTGTAGTTCGGCCGAGCTAGATTTGGTTGATTTTGGCTTCTTTGCTCCGGGTTTAGAGGGTGAACCTTCGGCGATGATCTGTTCAGTGGCGCGCACAGAAAGACCCTCTGTTGTAATCCGTGTGGCTAGTTTTTCAATTGCGACGGCGTTGTTTAATCCCAATAGTGCACGGGCATGGCCTGCTGTAATTTGTCCGCTAATGAGTTTTTGTTGAACCGAAGTTGGCAAGTTCATTAAACGAATTGTGTTTGAGATCAGCGGGCGCGAGCGACCAAGTTTGATTGCTAACTCATCGTGTGTGCAATTAAAGTCAGTAAGTAGTTGTGAATATGCTGCAGCCTCTTCTAACGCATTGAGTTGGCTGCGGTGAATGTTTTCAATGAGTGCTTCTCGAAGAAGTTCGTTATCTGGAGTTTGGCGAATAATTACTGGAATTGTTTTTAGCCCAGCAGCTTTTGCCGCGCGAAAGCGCCGCTCTCCCATAATTAATTCATATACACCTGGTCTTACTTGCCTAACAACAGGTGGCTGCAAAATACCAATCTCTTTGATTGATGCAATTAGTTCATCAAGTGCTGCTGGATCAAAATGTGTTCTAGGTTGTCTTGGGTTGGGCGAGATAGATGCGATATCAACTTCGTTTTGCTGGCCAACTTCTTTTCCTTCAACAGTTAATGATGTTGGAATTAGTGCATCTAAATTTGTTCCAAGACCTCCGCGTCTGGCCATTATGCAATCTCACCTTCGCGTTTGTAATTGATTGAAACAACGTTGGAATCAAAGGGTTTACCGCGCTCTGCTAGTTCGCGAGCAATGGACATGTAGGCAATTGCCCCTGGAGACAATGGGTCGTATGTCATAACTGTTTGCTTAAATCCTGGCGCTTCTGAAACTCTAACGGTGCGAGGTACGGGAATATCAATTAATTCATTTGGGTAGTGTTTGCGAATTTCATTTGCAACATCATTTGCAAGATTGGTGTTGTTATACATCGTTAAAACAAATGTTGATAATTTCAAAGTTGGATTAAGTCGTTGCTTAACAAGTTCAAATGTTTTTAGAAGTTGTGAAAGACCCTCTAATGAGTAGTACTCGCATTGAATAGGAATTAAAACTTCTTTAGCTGCGGTAAATGCATTAATTGTTAACAAACCAAGTGATGGTGGGCAATCTATAAAAATATAATCAATGCTTTGTGATTGTGCGGCGCGCTCTGCGATTAAAGTTTCGATCGCCTCTTTTAACCGCATCTCTCTTGCAACCATTGGTACGAGTTCGATTTCAGCTTGTGCAAGTGATGTATTTGAAGAGACGCATTCAAGTGATGGAAATCCTGAGACTTTTTGAGCCACTTGAGCAATGGTGGATTGCCCCATTAAAACTTCATAAATTCCTGCATTATCAATATGTTCAACCCCGAGTGCTGTTGAGGCATTTCCCTGTGGATCTAGGTCAATAACAATGACATTTAATCCACCCATAGATAGGGCTGCGGCTAGGTTGACTGTTGTGGTTGTTTTGCCGACCCCGCCTTTTTGATTGGCAACGGTCAAGATTCGAAGAGCGGCCGGTTTTGGCATGGGCTCTTTTAGCCGGCGCGTTCCCACTACCTTCTTTGTTTCACGTGAATCATCCACGCGGGTAGTTAAGCACCTTTTTTGATCTCAACTATGCGACCAAGCTCGATTCCTTCAAGATTGAGTTCGTGGAGGATGGATTTGGGCACCGTCAACATCTCTTCTTGGGCTTTTTCGCCTTTCATGGCCAGCAATGAACCGTTGACCTTTAATAGGTGCCAACTGATCTTCTTGAGTTTTTCCAAAGGGGCAACTGCTCGGGCGGTCACATAATCGGCAGTAGTTTTAACATCCTGTGCTCGGCCACGAATAACTTGGATCTGTAGAGGGGTTTGCCCCTCTATTTCGGCAAGGGTTTTGACTGCTTCTTGAAGGAACTCCACTCGGCGCTCCAGAGGTTCGATAAGGACAACAGTTAGATCAGGCCTGGCAAGGGCAATCACGATGCCTGGAAGGCCTGCGCCTGAGCCAATATCAAAGACGGTGGCTCCTTGAGAAAAGAGCGTAGTCACAGGCAGGCAGTTGAAGATGTGGCGTTCCCAGATGCGGTCGGCTTCGCGCGGGCCGATCAAACCACGCTCAATTCCCTGGATTTTCAGGAATTCGGCGTAGGCGCGGGTGCGCTTATCTTCCGGAAAATGCCTAGAGATGAGGGTTTCACGTGAAACCATCCCGGGCATCTCCTCTGGGTTGCTATCCAAAGGCTTCGGTTCCAATTACTTAGGCAGGATAGATAACGACGAATCGATTTGGGTCTTCTCCATCAGATTCGCTGGTTAGCCCAAGGTCCTGGATAGTGTCGTGGATGATTTTGCGCTCAAAGGCGTTCATTGGCTTCAATTTGATTGAGCCCCCTGTGGTTTTTGCCTCTTCTGCCATCTCTTTGGCAAGAGCTGTTAGCTCTGTGCGGCGATTGGCTCGGAAGTTGTCTATATCGAGCATTAGGCGGCTTCGGTCCCCTGTAGATGTCTGAACAGCAAGGCGAGTCAGCTCTTGAATGGAGTCCAAAACCTCGCCATCGCGGCCAACTAGATGACTCAGCTTTCCCCCAACGATTGCTAGGGCGGCTCGGCCGTTCTCAACATCTATATCTATGTCGCCATCAAGGTCGGCAATGTCCAGTAAGGCTTCTAGATAGTCGGCGGCGATATCGCCTTCTTCTTCTAATTTGGCAGCCGTTTTTGGTGCTTTTAGATCACTGTCTTTGCCAGCTTCAGCTGAGTCGGCGGGATCTGCTTTTTTCCGAGATTTAACAGCTTTTTTTGTGCTCGTTTTCGAGCTCTCTTCTACAACGCTTTCTTCTACTACTTCTTCATTTTTCTTCTTTGGCATTATGCCCCCTTTGTCGGGTTTGAGGTGAATTAATACTAATTGTCTGATTTAGGAAGGTGTCTTCCTTTTTACGCTTTCTGCTTTTCGGTCTCTTTAATCTCTCTTTTTCTTCTTTTTCTTTTTATTATTTTTTGGTTGTTGGCGTTGACCTTTAATTTCATCTTCTGTTTGAACATCTTCAATGGACTCTTCGGTGATTCCATTTTTCTTGTTTCTTTTTTTGTGTAACTCTTCATAGGCCGGCGAACCTGGCGTTGGATTTCTTTTAATTACATAGAACTGTTGTCCCCATGTCCAAAGGTTTGTTGTTGACCAGTAGATCAAAACACCGATTGGAAAGTTAACACCTGTAATCGCAAAAATAACTGGGAATGCGTACAACATAATTTTCTGTTGTTGCAACATCATGTTATTTGATGAGTCCATCTTTGGCATACCTTTAGTCATCAACTGACGTTGTGTGGTGAAGGTTGTCAAGGACATAAATGCGATCAAAACGATTGTGACTAGTTTTACTGTTGTTATGTCAGAGCTTAAAAAGGTTTGTGAGATGGGGGCGCCGAAGAACTTTGCTTGCGCCGCATTTACAACATCTTCTTGAGTGAAAACACCATGTCTTACAGGTGGGTTTTTACCAATTCCATTAAGAACAGTAAATAGTGCGAAGAAAATTGGAGCTTGGGCAAGAATTGGAAAACATGAGGCAAGAGGGTTTGTTTTATGCTCCTTATAGAGCTTCATCATCTCTTCTGACTGCTTCTGGCGGTCATCTTTATATTTCTTCTGAATCTCCTTCATGTGGGGTTGAAGGGCTGTTAATGCGCGCTGACTTTTAATCTGTTTAACAAAGAGTGGAATCAAAATAATACGGATAATGATTACGAGACCAATGATTGATAGGGACCAGGTTACTCCGCTGCTTGATCCAAAAATTGGAGAGAGAAGATCGTGGATTCCTACAATAACCCAAGAAACCGCTATATATAAGGGTTTTAGGATGCTATCCATTTACAGTTACCTTTTCCTTCTTCTCGTTTTTAGAGTTTTTGTTTTCTTTTTTCATCTCGTTTACTCGAACATAATCCACACCGCCATGTGACCATGGGTTGCAGCGCACTAATCTCCAAGTTGCCATTGCAACTCCTTTTATCCCATAGTTTTCAATTGCGGTGACGGCATATGAAGAACATGATGGGTAGTACTTACAACGGGGTGCAAACATTGGAGAAATCCATTTTTGGTAGATTTTGATTGGCGTAATTAAAATTAGTTTCATTTTTGCTCTGCTTTTTCAAGAAGTTTCTTAACAACCTGCGTCACAATTTTTTTAACTTCACTGGCTAAATCCATTGATTGAACCTCTTGGTTGTTGCTCACTTGTTTGTTGTTCTGTGGTGTTTGTGGGTTGTTTAATGCCCGGACAACAAACAGGCTGCCTTCTGGAAGTTGTGAGTATGTCTCGCGCAACACATGGCGAATTTGTCTGGCAATACGGTGGCGTGTTACAGATCCTCCAACGTTTTTACTAATAATTAAACCTGCGCGGGCAGGCTCTTTTTCACCAGTGGGGTACAAGTAACCGACAAAATTAGTGGTCGAGTATCTAAGACTGGATTTTGTTGCGCGGGCGAAATCGCCGCTTTCGGTTAATCGTGCAGTTTTTGCAAGCACGGGTATCGTTTTAGTTCTTTATGCAGAAAGCTTTTCGCGGCCTTTGCCACGACGAGCAGAAAGGATTGCGCGGCCTGCGCGTGTAGCCATACGGGCGCGGAACCCGTGCTTCTTGGCACGGCGGCGCGTGTTTGGTTGGAAGGTACGTTTCGTCATTTAAAACTCCTAATAATGAACTTCTACTGTGGGCCAGAAATACGGGGGAAGCAAGGAGGTAACGGTAGAGGTCTGGGGATAAGCCGGTCAAATGGAGCTTTTAGCCTGTGAGCGTGTTAAATATTGTGGATAACCAGTTGCTTTTTTTGCCGATCCGCTCTACTTTTCACTCCCCCTCCACAGGAAATTGGGTTTTGGAGGGCTTTGTAGGGCTCAACCTGGGGTTTAGACCACAGGCTGTGGATAACTATGTGGATAACGAAAAGGGGCTTAAGTGATCGTTTCAAAGGGTGCAGAAGTTGAGTTAACCACCCTTTGGGGTCGGGTAATCGAAGTGGTTGCCGCCGATGCACCCCAACACAAAGCTTTCTTACAACTAACGAAACCCCTAGGTCTACTTCACAATGATGACCAGATAACTTTATTGGTGGCAGCGCCCAATCTTTTTGCGAAAGATGTTCTTGAGAGTCGTTTGCGCTCTGTTGTTAGTGATGTCCTAACGGCTGAACTTGGAGAAAAAACAAATATTGCAGTTACTGTCGATGAGACTTTAGAAGTTGTTACACCTTCTCAAACCGATGTAGAGGTTGAGTTTGTTGCCCCCAAATCCGGAACAGGTCGAGATGATGTTCCTGTTTCAAAATCGGCCGATACATCAACCTTAAATCCGCGATACATTTTTGAAACTTTTGTTATTGGTGCATCCAATCGTTTCGCCCATGCTGCTGCGGTAGCTGTAGCTGAAGCACCTGCAAAGGCTTACAACCCGCTCTTTATTTATGGGGAGTCGGGATTAGGTAAGACTCACTTATTGCACGCAATTGGTGCCTATGCTCAAGAATTATATGGAAATGTGCGCGTTAAATACGTCTCTTCAGAAGAGTTCACAAATGACTTTATTAACTCTATCCGAGATGATAAGGCATCTGCGTTTCAACGCCGTTACAGAGATTTAGATATCTTGCTTGTTGATGACATTCAGTTCTTAGAAAACAAAGAGCGAACACAGGAAGAGTTCTTCCACACTTTCAATACTTTATATAACGCAAATAAGCAGATAGTTATTTCAAGTGATCGCCCACCTAAGCAGTTAACAACTTTGGAAGATCGTCTCCGTTCGCGTTTTGAGTGGGGTTTGATTACAGACATTCAACCTCCTGAGTTAGAGACTCGTATTGCGATCCTTCGCAAAAAAGCCGCTCAGGATAAATTAAATGCACCCGATGATGTTCTTGAATATATTGCTAGCAAGATTTCAACAAATATTCGCGAGCTTGAGGGTGCGTTAATCCGCGTAACTGCTTTCGCATCCTTAAACCGCCAAAGTGTTGACTTGTCATTAGCTGAGATTGTTTTAAAGGATTTAATCCCTAATGAAACCAACCCTGAGATAACGGGTGCAACAATCATGGCTCAAACAGCGGCCTACTTCAGTCTTACAATTGATGACCTTTGTGGCACTTCTCGTTCCCGGGTTTTAGTAAATGCCCGTCAGATCGCAATGTATTTATGTCGCGAGCTAACAGAGCTTTCACTGCCAAAGATTGGCCAAACATTTGGGGGGCGTGACCACACAACGGTTATGCACGCCGATAGAAAAATCCGTCAACTGATGGCTGAGCGCCGTTCGATCTACAATCAGGTCAATGAGCTCACCACCAGGATTAAACAGCAGGTCAGATAGTCGTAATTGCACGAAATGTCCGCATTGCCGTTCTTTACCCCCAGTTGGGGACAAGTTGTGGATAACTGTGGAGAAGTAGGACGTTACCGTGGATAACCTCGGTTACAACAAGGAAAGGTTGGGGGAGAAACAATGAAAAAACAAATGTTTAAGTTTTTGTTGCCTCTTATCCAAAAGGTTGTACACAGTTTATACAAAACGAATCACCGGTTTGAGCAGGGGTTTTGGTTCTTACCCACAGTAAAGCTTTCTGGTTACTACGACTATCTATATATACAGAGATCTAGTTACGCGAATAACTTCTCCACACTTCAAAAGATTAGAGGGTAAAGATGAAATTTATAGTTGAGCAATCTGCGTTAACCGATGGGGTTAATTGGGTCTCTCGTTCATTATCAACCCGACCAATAAAAACCGAACTACTCGGCATAGTTATAGATGCAACCGGCAGTGATGTTTTATTGTCAGCATCAGATTTAGAAACAGCAAGTAAAGCGCACTTTACAGCTGAGATAAAAACACCGGGTAAAGTTTTAGTTCCAGGGAAACTTCTAGCTGAGATCTCTCGCTCACTCCCAAACAAACCAATAACCTTTACATTAGAAGGATCTCGAATATTGGTCACTAGCGGAAGTTCAAAATTTACTCTTCCAACATTATCTGTAGATGAGTATCCAAACCTACCTCTATTACCTAACACCACTGGAGTAATTGCAAGTGATGTTTTTGCAACCGCTGTGGCACAAGTTTCAATTGCCGCTGGGCGAGACGACTCACTACCAACACTAACTGGTGTTCATATCGAAATTAACGAAGAGACAATGACTTTCGCCGCAACGGATAGATATCGCTTAGCAGTTCGCGAAATCCAATGGCAACCAACGGCGCCTAACACATCAACAACAGCGCTATTGCGTGCTCGCACAATTGCTGACGCAGCTAAATCACTAACCGGCTCAAAGGATGTTTCACTCTCTTTTGCACCAACTACAAGCAATGATCGTTTAACAGGATTTGCCGGCAATGGAAAAACTATGACATCTAGAATGTTAGACGGAACATTTCCACCATACCGCCACCTACTCCCTCAAGAGATCACAACAACAGCACTAGTTGAAGTTGCAACACTTTTAGACTCAGTTCGAAGAGTGGCTCTAGTTACCGATAAAACAGTTCCTTTACGTCTTGACTTCAGTAACAATGTTTTATCTCTAGAGGCTGGCGCGGGAGAAGAAGCCCAAGCAACCGAAGCAATTGATATTTTATTAACAGGTGAGCCAATCTCAATTGCATTCAACCCAACGTTTCTTGCAGATGGTTTAACAGCGGTAGGCACAAAGTTTGTGCAAATTTCATTTACCGGCTCAAACAAACCAGCAATCCTAATGGGTAAAAACGATAAAGATGGCGGGTTAATCGAGAACTATCAATATCTCCTTATGCCAATGCGTTACGCCTCCTAATCTCTTTTTGGAAGCAAAAATCCGATGCGTATAAACAAGTTGGCTCTAACCAACTTTCGCTCATACCCTGAATTAAACCTTGAGTTCGAATCAGGTGTGACAACATTTATTGGCGATAACGGTTCCGGAAAAACCAATATCGCCGAGTCACTTATTTATTTAGCTTTTCTTTCATCTCACCGGGTCTCAAATAACACCCCACTAATCACTCTGGGCAACCAACAAACAATAATCAGAGCAGAGGTTCAAAGAGATGACCGAACTTTAAATATTGATCTTGAGATCAATGCCACAAAAGCCAATAGAGCGCGCATTAATGGCAACCCAACCCGAACCCAACGAGAAATTCTCGGGGCGATCCAAATTATCTATTTTTCTCCAGAAGATTTAGATCTTGTACGGGGAGAGCCCGGAGCACGCAGAGATTTTTTAGATCGCCTACTTGTCACTAGAACCCCACGCTTAGCTGGGGTAATTTCAGAGTACGAACGAGTAGTAAAGCAACGTAATGCGTTATTAAAAACCAAAACATCAGCCGCGGCGTTAGCCCCTTGGAGTGAACAGTTAATAAAGATCGGTGCCGAGTTAACAGCAGAGAGAATCTCGCTCATTGAGGCACTAAACCCCTGGGTGGCTAAAAATTATAAGAATTTAAATGAAGTTAAACCTGCCTCAATCTCTTACAAATGCAGTTCAGAAGGTGTCTCGAATAATTCAACACATAACGAAGAGATTTTAAGTAAACGTTTAGAAGAGTTGGCCTATCAAGAGATTGAACGTGGTGTTTCACTCATCGGGCCACATCGCGACGACCTACATTTACAAATAGGAGACTTTCCAGCAAAAGGGTATGCCAGCCATGGCGAATCTTGGTCGATGGCTATCTCACTTCGAATTGGGTCATTTAACCTTTTAAAATCGGAAGGCGCTTCACCTATTTTAATTTTAGATGATGTTTTTGCAGAGTTAGACACCTCGCGAAGATTGCAGTTAATGTCAGCAACCCAATTAGCCGAACAGACATTTATCACGGCAGCCGTTGAAAGTGATTTACCACAAGAACTACTAACCCAAAAATTTTATGTTACTCCCGGTGTTGTCAAGAAAAGTAAGAGTAAGTGAGAGGCAAAGATGAGTAAGCGCGATTTAGCTCTAGATCTTTTTAAGTCTTTTAAAAACACATCAATTAGAAAAATTAATAAGCCTGCTCCAACAATCCAAGTAGGAAAACCTGGAGACCCAGAGTTAATTGGTGGAGTTTTATCAAACTTAATCTCTGATCGCGAATGGGATTCTGGTTTGGCAGAAGGAAATCTTTTTGTTAACTGGAAAAAAATAGTTGGCGGCGAAATTGCTCAACACGCAACACCCATTTCTATCTTGGAAGGAACGTTAACTGTTCAAAGTTCATCAACGGCATGGGCTACACAGTTACAAATCATGTCTAACGAATTACTTTCGTTAATTCAAAAAGATACATCTGGTGTTTTAATTGAAAAAATTGTTTTTATTGGCCCCCATGCTCCGTCATGGAAAAAAGGGCTCCGCACCATCCGTAACTCCAAAGGGCCTAGAGACACTTACGGCTAAAACCTAAGCCTCGCGCCATTTAAGGTGGGTTTGAGCTATTTACCCACCCTCACTCCTCGAATACAGGCTTAAAGTCGGGCTATACCCACCCACAGGGCTTTTCTTGAGTATTTATTGTCATGGTTTCCGACTAAGATAAAGCCATTCCGAGAGGCAAATCCTCTCTAAAGCCCCTCAAAGGCGATTTGAGCGTTTTTCTAGGAAAGGAGCCTCGTGGTCGAGAACTCCTATAACGCCAGCAACATCACCGTTTTAGAAGGTTTGGAAGCGGTTAGAAAACGCCCTGGAATGTATATCGGTTCCACTGGAGAACGAGGACTTCATCATTTAGTTTACGAAGTTGTAGATAACTCAGTAGATGAAGCGCTCGCCGGGCACTGCACGGAAATTAATGTCACGTTGTTAGCTAACGGCGGCGTAGAGGTAATCGATAATGGCCGTGGAATTCCAGTTGATATCCACCCAGTTGAAAAAAAACCAGCTCTCGAAGTTGTTCTAACTGTTTTGCACGCCGGAGGAAAATTCGGAGATGGTGGATATTCAGTATCAGGTGGATTGCACGGAGTTGGAATCTCAGTTGTTAATGCACTCAGTACTGATCTCTCAGTAATTGTGCAACGAGATGGAAGCTTTTGGTACCAAGAGTACAAACTTGGTGTTCCTGTAGCACCTGTTCGTAAGGGTGATGCGTCCAAAGCCTCTGGAACCACAGTTCAATTCTGGCCATCAAAAGAGATTTTTGAAACAACAGATTTTTCTTTCGAAGTTCTCTCAACACGTTTTCGCGAAATGGCATTTCTAAACAAAGGATTAATTTTAACTCTTACTGATATGCGACAAGGTCATGTTGATGAGAAGGGCGAGCAGTTGACAGTTCGCTACCAATACCAAGGTGGAATCACGGATTTTGTAAAACACCTTAACTCAACACGGGGTGAGACACATAAATCAATTATCGCTTTCGCATCAGAAGATAAAAAGAATAAAATCTCCCTTGAAGTATCTATGCAATGGAACGCTGGGTTTTCAGAGTCTGTATATACATTTGCTAACACAATTCACACCCATGAAGGTGGATCACATGAAGAGGGTTTTCGAACAGCCCTAACCTCAATAGTTAATAAGTTTGGCGAAGAACAGGGCTTTATTAGGAAAAAAGAAGATCGCTTAACCGGCGACGATGTACGCGAAGGATTAACAGCCATCGTCTCTATTAAATTGATAGATCCACAGTTTGAAGGCCAAACTAAAACAAAGTTAGGTAACTCTGAGGCAAAAACCTTTACCCAAAAAATTGTTAATGAAGAGCTAACATCGTGGTTTGAACAAAACCCAAGTGAGGGAAAAGAGATTGTTCGTAAAAGCATTGATGCAGCAGCAGCACGTGTTGCAGCACGTAAAGCTCGCGATCTAAGTCGCAACAGAAAAGGTTTATTAGAAGGTCGCGGCATGCCAGGTAAGTTGGCTGATTGCCAATGGACTGATCCAGTTAAATGTGAGCTCTATATTGTTGAGGGTGATTCTGCTGGCGGGTCAACAAAAGGTGGCCGCGATTCACGAAACCAAGCAGTACTTCCAATCCGCGGAAAGATTTTAAATGTCGAAAAAGCCCGCATCGATCGCGTTCTTCAAAATAATGAAGTACAAGCGTTAATTACAGCGCTAGGTACTGGTGTTCACGATGATTTTGATATTACAAAACTTCGCTATCACAAGATTATTTTGATGGCAGATGCTGATGTTGATGGTCAACATATCCGTACACTTTTACTCACATTGCTTTTCCGATTTATGCGACCACTGATCGAACAAGGCTATGTTTATTTTGCACAACCACCACTGTATAAATTGAAGTGGGGCGGCAAAGAACCAGTTGAGTATGCGTTCAGCGATCGTGAACGCGACGGGATGATTGAACTTGGTATCGCCGCCGGAAAGCGTTTACCAAAAGATGATGGAATCCAACGCTTTAAAGGCTTAGGTGAAATGCCGGCAAAAGAACTATGGGATACAACTATGGATCCAGAGCACCGTGTTTTAATCCGCGTAACTTTAGATGATGCAGCAGCTGCCGATGATTTATTCTCAGTGCTAATGGGTGAAGATGTTGAAAAGCGCCGTGCATTCATTCAGCGCAATGCAAAAGATGTTAGGTTTTTGGATATCTAATGGATGAATTAAACCCAAACAATCTGGAGAATTTCGACAAGATTGAAACAGTTGATCTTCAAGTCGAGATGGCTCGCTCGTATCTTGATTATGCAATGTCTGTCATTGTGGGCCGCGCACTTCCAGATGTTCGAGATGGTTTAAAACCAGTACACCGCCGTGTTTTATATGCAATGTATGACGCTGGTTATCGCCCTGATAAAGGATTTTATAAATCTTCTCGCATCGTCGGTGATGTTATGGGTAATTACCACCCACATGGCGACACATCAATCTATGACGTTGTAGTTCGCTTAGCTCAACACTGGTCACTTCGTTACATGCTCATTGATGGAAATGGAAACTTCGGTTCCCCAGGAAATGATCCCGCTGCAGCAATGCGTTACACAGAAGCACGGCTATCTCCTCTTGCAATGGAGATGATGCGCGATATTGATGAGGACACAGTTGATTTTGTTGCAAACTATGACGGGCGCTCACAAGAGCCAACTGTTTTACCTAGTCGACTACCAAATTTATTGGTAAATGGATCCGCAGGTATTGCTGTTGGAATGGCTACAAATATTCCTCCGCACAACCTTCGCGAAATCGGTGAGGCTGTTATTTACTCACTAGAGCATCCAGAGATGAAACAAGAAGAACTACTGAGTGAACTCATAAAGATTGTAAAAGGACCAGATTTCCCAACGAAAGGTTTAATTGTTGGAAGAACTGGAATTGAAGAGGCCTACCGAACAGGTCGCGGATCAATCACCATGCGCGCAGTTGTTCAAGTGGAAGAGATTAATAAGAGAACTTGTTTGGTAATCAGTGAACTGCCTTACCAAGTAAATCCAGACAACCTTGCTTTGAAAATCGCAGAGTTGGTCAAAGATGGGAAAATTAAAGGAATTGCAGATGTTCGAGATGAAGGTAACGAGCGCTTAGGCCAACGCCTTGTAATTGTTTTACAAAACGCGGCCATTCCAAAAGTAATTCTGAATAACTTATACAAACAGACTCAACTACAAGACACGTTTGGTGCAAATATGTTGGCACTTGTAGATGGCGTTCCACGCACCTTGCGTTTAGATGAATTTATTCGTTATTACATAGAGCACCAAATTGAAGTAATTGTTCGTAGAACAAAGTACCGCTTAGCAGAAAAAGAAAAACGCGCCCATATTTTGCAGGGCTACTTAAAAGCCCTAGATGCCCTAGATGCTGTTATCGCGCTGATTCGCGCCTCTACAACTCCAGAAGAGGCCCGCACAGGCTTAATGAAACTTCTTGACGTGGATGAGATTCAAGCAAATGCAATATTGGATATGCAGCTGCGACGAATTGCAGCGTTAGAGCGTCAAAAGATTAATGATGAGTACGACGGCCTAATGGCTGACATTGTTGAACTAAACAAGATTCTTATTAGCCCAGAGAAGCAAAGAGAGATAGTTAAGTCTGAGCTTAAGGATTTAGTTGCAAAATTTGGCGATGATCGACGCACACAGATTGTTGCTAGCGAAGGCGATTTCAGCGCTGAAGATCTAATTCCAGATCAAGATGTTGTTGTAACTATTACCCGTGGCGGTTACTCAAAACGCACAATGGCAGATCTTTATAGATCACAACGCCGAGGTGGCCGAGGAGTTAAGGGTGCGGCGTTAAAGGAAGACGATGTCGTGGATCATTTCTTTGTTGCATCCACTCACGACTGGCTGTTGTTCTTTACTAACCAAGGCCGTGTCTACCGCGCGAAGGTTCATGAACTACCTGATGCTGGCCGTGATGCACGTGGGCAACATGTTGCGAATTTAATGGCATTTAAACCAGAAGAAAAGATTGCTCAAGTTCTGTCAATCAAGGACTACACAATCTCTCCTTACTTGGTACTTGCAACCCGTAATGGCCTAATTAAGAAAACTCCTTTAATTGAGTACGACTCACCTCGCACAGGTGGTCTCATTGCTATCTCTTTAAAACCGGGCGATGAAGTTGTTAGCGCATCGTTAATTAACTCCGGAGATGAACTGTTGTTGGTCTCAACAAAGGCAATGTCACTTCGATTTACAGCAGATGATGAATCACTTCGATCTATGGGTCGCTCTACAAGTGGAGTAATTGGAATGAAGTTCCGCGCCGAAGATAATTTGTTAACAATGGCGCGCGTTAATTCAGAGCTATCTAAAGATTCATTTGTGTTTACTGCAACCGATGGTGGTTATGGAAAGAAAACACCTATCGATGAATATCGACTACAAGGGCGCGGTGGAATTGGAATTAAAGCTGCAAAGATCGATGAAAACTCACGTGGATCTTTAGTAAGTGCACTTGTTTTGCGCAATGAAGACGAGATTCTTGCAATTACATCGGCGGGAACAGTAATGAGAACCCCAGCAGCAGAGGTGCGCCAAACCGGCCGTGACTCCATGGGTGTGCGTCTAGTAAATCTAGATGAAGGAGTAAGCCTGCTTTCAGTGACTAAAAACGGGGAAGATGAGATTTCTCCGAAAAGTTAGTATGGTTCGCATTCTGAGTTAAGCCCAAACCTCAACATAGGAGCAGCTTCCTATTTTGGGTCTTTGTGAAGTTCAAGGTAACCTTGCGCTTCTGCAATCGAGAGAGATCTTTATTGCGGGCCCATAGCTCAGCCTGGTTAGAGCGCTTCCCTGATAAGGAAGAGGTCGGTGGTTCAAGTCCACCTGGGCCCACCCGTTCTAATACGGGGACCTAGCTCAATTGGTAGAGCGCTGCCTTTGCAAGGCAGAGGTTAGGGGTTCGA
>CAMCYA010000013.1 GCA_945883675.1 Bifidobacterium breve | reverse complement strand
CACTTCGCTTAATAATGTTTAGGAGTGCAATCTCCTGTGTTGAAAACCTTTGACCGCACTGAGGACATTCACGGCGACGGCGGATTGTTGTGCCCTCTTCAACCGGGCGAGAGTCAACTACGCGGGAGTCTTCGAATCTGCAGAATGGGCAATTCATCTTGGCGTGTCCTCCCTTCAATGCTCGTATTTAGCTCGTTCTAGATGTATTGAGCGGACCAGTAAACTTACCCTAAAACCACCACTTATGGAAGTTTTTGCTGGTTTGACCCCTACATGTAGTAGTAACTATAAAGCATTTCTTGAGGCTTTGCCTGATAAACGGTTTAGAACCTTCTTAACGGCGTGTCGGTAGATCTAGGCCAGATTATTTTTGAGCCGGAGCCGGTACCCGTAGCTTTTGACCAGATTGAAGATCAAAGCCCTTGAGGTTATTTGCCTCGCGAATAAGAGCGAGCATCTCCTGAACATCTCCCTGTGAGTAAGCCGCTGCCACGCTCCAGAGAGTCTCACCAGGAGCCACGACGATCGTTGAAAATGAAGGTGCTGTGCTTGCCGCTTCCTGGTTTGCACCAGATTGGGCAGCAAAGCCAGCCACCATCACCACAGTAAGAGAAAGCAACACAACGGCCCTTGCGAGTCGACCTCGACGTGACAATCGAATTACTGGCATCGATTGCTGGTCGGACGGATTGGCCAAAACTCTTGGAAAACCTTGATTTACAATGCTTTTAGAGCCTGCAAACCCTGTGTTAAAAACTACTGTACTCATGTTTTCTCCTGCGGTCATACCTTGGGGAAGGATTCGAACAACTGTTCGAATAAGACAATTAAACACCCCACCACTGACAAATGCAAGCAAAATTCGAACAGGTGTTTGAATTTTCTCCAAACCTGTGTCACCCTATGGGTATGGCTAAAAACGTAACCGAACTCTCCGATGGCCCAGCAGATGCTCATGGCCTCACATCCCGCCAGCTCAAGATTCTTGGGGCGATCAAGGACGCCGTGGAAAACAACGGCTATCCCCCAACGATGCGGGAAATCGGCCTTGTGGCAGGACTTACAAGCCCGGCCTCGGTCAAGTACCAACTCGAAGCCCTAGAAAAGAAGGGCTTTATCCGCCGCGATCCAACTCGTGGTCGGGCACTAGAAGTTTTGCTACCAGATGAGAAAAACGCAGAGAACTCTTCTCCTGTAGATGCCACTAGATACATACCGCTAGTTGGTCGCATCGCAGCAGGTGGGCCAATCACCGCAGAACAAGAAGTTGAAGAGACATTCCCGCTTCCTGAATCACTTGTTGGTTCAGGTGATTTGTTCATGCTCAAAGTTGTTGGCGAATCAATGATCGATGCAGCTATCTGCGATGGGGATTACGTTGTAATTCGCTCCCAGAAAGATTGCAACAACGGTGAAATCGTTGCGGCAATGATCGATGGAGAGGCGACAGTCAAAACTTTCTCACGCAAAAATGGTCACATCTGGCTGCTTCCAGCTAACGCTGATTTTGCACCTATTGATGGTGATACCTGCGAGATCTTAGGAAAAGTTACTGCAGTTCTTCGCACTGTTCGCTAAGTTGGGCCCATGCCAAAAGATGCTTCCAGGGAGTCCCACTTTCCTGCCATAGAGAAAAAGTATGGCGAAAAGATGGTCTACTGGTTTAAGGTCATGGCAAAAATTAAAGGTAAGAAGTACCCAGAACAGATTGCTTATTTAAGAGAGAACTATGGCTTCTCTCAAGGCCATGCCAACGCACTTGTTATGTACTCGAAAGGATCGCTTTCTTCAAAGCGATTTGAAAGACCGGCTGATTACTTCAAAGCTATCGATCCGCAGCAAAGTAAAACCATTAAGGCTATTTTCAAGGCAATCAAGGGCAAGCATCCAGAGCTAGAGCTTGTTATTGCATGGAATCAGCCGATGCTTAAAAAAGATACTCACTATATTTTTGGTGTCTCTACATCTAAAGATCACATTTCAATTGCGCCATGGAATCAAGATGTACTAAGAACATTTGCCCCTAAGTTTGCTGACTACAAAGTTCTAAAGAAAACTATTCAATTACCCAATGATTGGGTTATTAATGCATCCAATACAAAACTGCTCCAGGGGATAATCACGGCCTCTCTAAAAGCCTTGAAGTAAAGACAGCGTTTAACGCTTGATTTACAGGGTTTTAATGCTGCTTTTGAGCCGATAGAATTAGCCCATGGATCTAGACAAAGTAATTCTGTTCTACGGCTTCACGCCGATTGCAGATACCGATGCCATGAAACTGTGGCAAAAAACTTTGTGCGAGTCCCTCAATATCAAGGGTCGAATCATCATCTCTCCCCACGGAATTAATGGCACCTTAGGTGGCAAGATGAAAGACCTGAAGAGGTATGTAAAAACGACTCGCTCGTATCCAGGGTTTAAAAAGATTGACTTTAAATGGTCAGATGGAACTCCTCTAGATTTCCCTAAACTTAAAATCAAAGTACGTCCGGAGCTTGTCGCTTTTGGAAATCCAGATGAAATCAAGGTCGATGAAAATGGCGTTGTGGGCGGTGGAGTTCATCTGCGCCCAGAGGAAGTTAATAAACTGGTCGAAGAGCGTGGAAATGAAGTCGTCTTCTTTGATGGCAGAAACGCCTTTGAAGCAAAGGTTGGAAAGTTTAAGGATGCAGTAGTCCCTCAGGTCGAGACCTCACATGATTTTGTTGCAGAGATTGAAAGTGGAAAGTATGACCACTTAAAAGATAAACCAGTTGTCACTTACTGCACCGGCGGAATTCGCTGTGAGATTCTCTCGGTTGTCATGAAAAATCGTGGCTTCCAAGAGGTTTATCAGATGAAAGGTGGAATCGTTCGCTACGGAAACAAATATGGCGATGATGGTCTGTGGGAAGGCTCTTTGTATACTTTTGATGATCGCTTAACGATCGACTTTAGTGACCACACAAAACTAATTGGTAGCTGCGCCGAATGCGGAGAAAAAACCAAGGCATTTAGAAACTGCCAAAAGCCAGAGTGTCATCAATTAATTTTGCTCTGTGATCCTTGCTATGAAGTTCACACAGAACGCCCTTGCAATCATGAACGCGAAGTTAAGCGAAATCGCGAACTCATAGGATAAAGATCAGCCACTGCTACTTCTTTGGACTACGCCTTAACTCAGTGATTGGATTCCACTCTCGAAGTGGAGTGCGAGTTTTTTTTGGTGACAACATGAGAGCCAATAGAACCCAAAAGGTTCCGATGTATCCGAGTACTATCCAAGGAAGTACACGTCGTCCAAAAGCATAGGCACAAAGACCTGCAAAAATGCCGAAGAAAAGATGTTGGGCGTCAATAGCAATCATGTACAAAATCCTACTCAATTTATTCAAAAAAATAATCTCCCTCCCCGCACAGGTAAATGCGAGAAGGGAGATCTAATCTGTAGCCCCGAAGGGATTCGAACCCTCGTAGCTGCCTTGAGAAGGCAGAGTCCTAGGCCGCTAGACGACGGGGCCACATTCCATTGCTGGAAAGTTTTCCTAGAACTTCAAACGAACCAAACCGATATTAAGTTGTACTGCATCTACTGCGCTGGGGTACCAGGACTCGAACCTAGACTTACTGAACCAGAATCAGCAGGGCTGCCAATTACCCCATACCCCAAGGTTGTGAAACCTTGTCTAGCAAGGGCCAAGAATACCAGCGCTTTTATAGAGCCAGAGCCGTACTAATACGTGACAGGCACGCCTCTTTACCCAACAACTCCATCGACTCAAATAACGGTGGTGAAATAACGCTACCTGTGGTCGCAATTCGCAGAGCGGTAAATGCTATACGTGGCTTGAGTCCTAACTCTTCAATCAATGATGCACGCAATGCTGCCTCAATATTTTCATGGCTCCATTGCAAAAGTCCCTCTAACTCCTTAATGGAGCGCTTAAGTATCTCTTTTGATCCTGAATCCGTAATCTTTGAAACGCTGTCAGCATCAACTTCAAAGTTAGAAATAAATAAAAACTTGAGCATTTTTGGTACTTCACTGAGCACAATAATTCGCTCCTGAATCAGAGGAAGAGCCTTCTTGACCAGCTCTATTTCTTGACTACTCCCCTGAATCACATTGGCTTTAATTAAAAATGGGAGTGACCATTTTAAAAACTCATCAATTGTGAGAGCTCGAATCTTGTCGCCATTAATCGCTTCTAATTTTTTCATATCAAAGCGAGCAGGCGATGAGTGCACCTTCTCAACAGTAAACATCTGAGTTAACTCTTTCATCGTGATGTTTTCTACATCATCACCAGGTGACCAGCCTAGAAGGGCTAGATAGTTGCAAATCGCCTCTGGTAAAAAGCCCATATCTCGATACCAAGCAATAGAGGCCTCACCGTTTCGCTTGGAAAGCTTGGCGTTATCGGTTCCCATCACAAATGGAAGGTGAGCAAAAACCGGATAGTCCGCAGGTGCCACTCCCATCGCTTGATAGACACGTATCTGGCGAGGAGTTGATGAGAGTAAATCTTCACCACGCAGCACATGAGTTACCTTCATCAAAATGTCATCCACGGCAACTGCCAATGTGTACAGCGGCGAACCATCCGCGCGCACCAAAACAAAATCAGGAACAAAATTATGATCAAATGAGACGTCACCGCGAATTAAATCTGTGAACGTAGTTGAGCCATCTGGCATTCGCATACGTACTACTGCGCCGCGTCCTTCTGCTTTATACGCATCTATTTGTGTTTGAGATAAATCTCGACAATGGCCGTTGTAGCCGGGTGCAACATTTGCTTTGCGTTGAGCTTCACGAACAGCCTCTAACTCATCCGGAGAGCAATAACAGTGATAGGCATCCTTTTGATCTAAAAACTTTTGAGCATATTCGGCGTAAATATCTAATCGCTGTGACTGTAAGTACGGACCATGATCGCCGCCGACTTCCGGGCCCTCATCCCAGTCAAGACCTAACCACTTTAATGTCTCTATTGCGGCCTGAATGTACTCATCTGTAACCCTTACCGTATCGGTATCTTCGATTCGGAAAAGGAAAACTCCCCCGGTATGGCGAGCATATGCCCAATCGAATAGAGCGGTTCGAATATTACCCACATGAAGATCACCGGTTGGCGAAGGAGCAAATCTTACCTTTACAGCTTTGGTGCTCATTTATTGTGCAGCAACCTTATTTGTTAACTCTCCAAGCCCTTCAATTGCAACACTAACTGTTCCACCAACAACAATTGGTCCAATACCAGCTGGTGTTCCTGTCAAAATGATGTCGCCTGGCAAAAGTGTCATGACTCGACTTACAAAATTAACGATTGTAGGAATATCAAAGATCATGTCACTTAATTGAGCAGATTGCTTTAGATTCCCGTCAACTGAAGCAGTTAACCTTTGATTCCCCGGAATAAAATCTGTGTCAATCCAAGGGCCAATAGGGCAGAAAGTATCAAAGCCTTTGGCTCTGGTCCATTGGCCATCTTTTGCTTGAAGATCTCTAGCCGTTATGTCATTTGCAACCATGTAACCAAAAATCACATCACCAATTCGTTCCTTAGGAACATCTTTACAAATTCGTCCAATTACAATTGCAAGTTCAACTTCATGATCTACTCGTTCCGACATTTCAGGCCAGATTATGGTGTCATTAGGACCAATTACAGAGGTATTTGGCTTAAGAAAAATAATTGGCTCTTCAGGAACTTTCCCTGCCATTTCTGCCACATGATCGGCATAATTTTTTCCAACGCAGACTACTTTGGAGCGCGGAATAATCGGCGCTAGCATTTTGACTTTCTCTTTTTCGATACGTGCTGCAGTCTTTTGAATCCCTGAGTAAATAGGATCTCCACTAATAACACTAATGAAGCCATCATCTTCAAGAATCCCAAAAAGTGGATCTTGACCTAGATTGGTATCTGGCCCTGGAGTGAATCTGACTATGCGCATTTGAGCATTCTAACCGTTATGTGCTCCAAGCTTTGCAAGGAGTTAAAAAGGAGGCTTTCTTGAGCTTTATTCAGCGTCTTCTATCTCATTTACTAAGCGTTCAACTAAGACAGAGGAAATTCGGCGGCGGCGACCTAAAGGTCGCTCTGAAGTGATTACCCAACCATTCCAAGAGATTGTGCTGCCTGCAATTGGAACGCGGCCTAACTTCTGTGCCATTAGTCCGCCAATGCTGTCGATGTCCTCGTAGTCAGATTTTTCTATCTCAATTTTTAACTCGTCGGCTAAATCCTCTATGTGCAGGCTAGCTTTTGCGCGTGCCTTATCTGGTGTTAACCAGGTGAACTCATCTTCACCATCATCAAACTCGTCCTCAATCTCACCAACAATTTCTTCGATTATGTCTTCAATCGTGATGATGCCTGCAGTACCGCCATACTCGTCAACAACTATTGCAAGGTGGATTTGATTTTTCTGCATCTCTCGTAGCAGGTCATCGGCCATCTTAATTTCGGGTACAAAATTTGCTGGACGCATATGTTTTTCAATTGTCTCGTTCTGTTCAGCATCACGATGATCCAGTGCTCGCTTAGCTAAATCCTTAACATAAACGATTCCGACAATGTTATCTATTCCATCTCCGATTACAGGTATGCGTGAATAGCCACTTCTTAGGGCTAGAGACAAGCCTTGACGAACAGATTTATCTTTTTCGACCCAGACCATATCGATACGAGGAACCATAAGTTCGCGAACTAAGGTATCTCCAAGTTCAAAAACTGAATGAATCATCTCTTGTTCATCAGACTCCACAAGGCCTCGCTCATGTGCTTGATCCACTAAATCTCTTAGCTCTGCTTCAGATGTAAATGGGCCCGATCTAAATCCTTTGCCTGGGGTGAGTGCATTTCCCACCGAAATAAGAACCTTAGTAACTGGGCCAAGTAAAAATGCTAAACCATAAGCAACAATAATTCCGTAACGAGCAAATTTATGTGGCTGTTGTTTACCCAATGTTCTCGGACCAACGCCTACGACAACAAATGAAAGCACAACCATTATGAGAACGGTCAGTGCCATTGCCTGGGCAGAGGAATAGTTGCGAAGCAAAATTACCGCCAATAAAACTGTTGCAGTAAATTCACACAGCTTTCTAACCAACAAAATTACATTGAGATATCTGGCAGGCTGAGTACTGTATTTGCGCAGTAGCGCTCCCCCGCGTTTGCCTTCTAACTCATCAATGACGATTCGTGAAATTGAGGTCAGAGCCGACTCACTTGCTGCAAGAAATCCTGCAAAGATCAAAAGTAAAATTATGCTAGTTACTGCTAACGGACTCATAAGCTCTTTTCCCAGTCGCTGACGATTTTTTCTTGCAGTGCGAACATTGTTTTTTCATCTTTTTTGTCTGCATGGTCATAGCCAAGAATGTGCAGTAACCCATGCGTTGCCAAGATAAAAATCTCGTGATCGCTCGAATGACCCTGTGCTGTGGCTTGAGATTGGGCCACAACTGGGCTGATCACAATATCTCCCAATGTAACAATGTCCTGCGATGTTAGAGGCATATCCATTGGGAAGGAAAGCACATCAGTAGTTCCTGGCTCATCCATCCATTTCGTGTGAAGTTCACTCATGTAATCATCTTTTACAAAGGAAACATTGAGATCATTCAAAGTGTTTAGATCTAAGACGCTGAGTGCGAATGTCATCAAGGAAGTTATCTGCTCTGCTGGAATTAACTGCCCTGAAGTATTTGTAACTTCGATTGTCATCTATTGTCGAATAGGCCGTAAGACATGTTGGTTTAAATCAAAGGTTTCATAGGCCTTAACGATATCTCCAATTAATCGGTGGCGAACAACATCCTCAGCTGTTAGCTCAAGAAATGCAATATCGTCAATATCTTTCAATATTTCGCGAACAACCTTTAACCCCGATTTTTGTGCATTAGGAAGATCAACTTGGGTCACATCACCTGTGATAACCATTTTGGAACCAAATCCAAGGCGTGTCAAAAACATCTTCATCTGTTCTGGTGTGGTGTTTTGTGCCTCATCTAAGATGACAAATGCATCATTTAATGTGCGACCACGCATATATGCAAGTGGAGCAACCTCAATAATGCCGGACTGCATTAAGCGTGGAATTGAATCAATATCGATCATGTCATGGAGTGCGTCAAAGAGTGGGCGTAGATAAGGATCTATCTTCTCGCTCAAGGTTCCTGGCAAGAAGCCTAAATTCTCACCAGCTTCGACTGCTGGCCTTGTTAAAACAATACGATTTACTTTCTTAGATTGCAAAGCAGCAACTGCCTTTGCCATCGCAAGATAGGTTTTACCAGTACCGGCTGGACCAATTCCAAATGTAATTGTGTGATCTTCAATAGCTTCAACGTAGCGCTTTTGATTTGCCGTTTTTGGGCGAATTGTGCGACCTCGGTTGCTAACAATATTTAATGAAAGAACTTCAGCAGGATGATCTACTGGTTTGTGATCGAGCATTTCAATCGCTCTATTAACGGCATCAACGCTTAGATTATTGCCACTTCGAATGACAACCATTAACTCATTAAACAAGTTTTCTAATTTGCTGCAATCCTCATGTGGTCCGCGCAAGGTAATCTCATTGCCTCGAACCGTAATATTTACTGATGCAAATGCAGCTTCAACTGTTCGCAGATTTGAATCTTGCGCGCCTAGCAAGGCGACCATCGCAATTGCCTTCGGTACCGTTATCAGCGTTCGCTCCATATAGGGGTAAATCTATCTTTAACCCGGCGGCCATGCCATGGCACGACCACCCAAAAGATGTAGGTGAGCGTGGAAAACACTCTGACCGGCCGCTTCTCCAGTGTTAAAAACGGTCCTATAGCCCGAAAGACCGCGTTGGGTTGCAATCTCATCTGCAGCTAAAAACAGCGCGGCTGTAATGGTGGCACTGTTCCTAGCAACTCCAGCTGCGTTCTCTGTGTGCAAAGTTGGAACCAGAAGAACGTGAGTTGGAGCTTGAGGATTGAGATCATTAAATGCAACTACATTTTCATTTCGAAAAACAACATCTGCTGAGATTTCACCAATAATTATTTTACAAAAGATGCAATCAGGAACTAAGGCCATGTATTTACCATACCTTCAAAAGAGCCGAAACTGCAGAGACTGCCGCTAAACCTGCATGGGCCGAACGCAAAATTGGACGTCCCATGAGAGCAACCTTTGCTCCAGCTTCTGTAAATTCCGATAACTCTTGATCTGTAATTCCACCCTCTGGGCCAATAATAATTAGTAAATGCTCTACGTTGTGTGAAGAAATCTGGTCTGAAATTTTTGTTGCCGCACTCTCATGAAAGACAACTGCTAAATCACTCAGAGCTATTGCTTCGCAAATCTGCGAGGTAGTTGCAACACCCGTAACCTCTGGAATTCTAAATCGACGAGACTGTTTACTTGCCTCACGTGCCGTTATTTGAAACTTATCAGAAGTTTTTCCGATGCTTCTTGAAGCCATCCAAGGAACTATGCGGTCAACACCAGCTTCGGTTAAAAGTTCGATCGCCTCTTTTGAGCGATCCCCTTTGGGTAGAGCCTGCACAACAGTGATTTTGGTAGCCAGCGGCTCTTGAAACCCTGAATCTAATACCTGAACTGTCATTGATTTCTTTTTTATTTGCGTAGCTTTCACTTTGGACCAAGCACCATTGCCATCGCTGAGCATAAATTGTTCATCTATTTGAGTTCGAAGTACGCGGATTGCGTGGTTTGCATCATCATTATCAAATTCATACTCCGTGCCAACCGTAGTTGGCAGATCTTCTACAAAAAAGAGAGTAAACATTATTTGTTAAACACACCTTTTAGTTTGCTAAATACAGAGCCATCTTGACCCTTTACATGTGCATCGCTTGCTTTCTCGCCTCGAACTTGAGCAAATGACCGCAAAATGCTCTCTTCTTCTTTACTTAACTTTGTTGGTGTTTGAACTTCGATATGAACAACTAGGTCGCCTCTATCCCCACGTCGCAATCTCGTCATTCCTTTGCCCTTGATAACAACTAGAGCCCCACTTTGCGTACCTGGCTTAACATGAACGTCGGCAGAGCCATCTAACGTTTCAATTGAAACTGTTGTCCCTAGCGCGGCTGCGATCATGCTTATCTCAAGTGACATGTGCAACGTATCGCCATCTCTAACTAAATACTCATGTCGCTCTTCAACAATCTCTACATACAAATCACCTGCTGGACCGCCACCGGCTCCAACTTCGCCGCGACCTGCAAGTTGAATTCTGTTTCCAGTTTCTACACCTGCTGGAATTTTCACATCGATTACTTGACGGCTTCGCACTCGACCCTCACCGGCACATTCACGACATGGATTTTTAATTACGCTTCCATATCCTTGGCACGCATTACATGGCCTAGATGTCATCACTTGGCCAATAACAGAACGCACTACTTGTTGAACTTCGCCGCGACCTTTACAGGTTAAACAGGATTCTGGATGATCACCATCTACACATCCAGTACCAGTGCATTTAGTACAGACAACTGCTGTCTCAACTGTAATCTCACGTTCAGTTCCAAAACATGCTTCATTTAAATCAACTTGTATCCTAATGAGTGAATCTTGACCGGCGCGCATTCGAGGTCGTGGTCCACGGGAGCCACCGCCTCCAAAGAAAGCATCCATGATGTCACTAAAGCCACCGCCAAAGTTTGCGCCACCACCGAAGTTACTTCCACCTATGTCGTATTGCTGGCGTTTTTGTCCATCACTTAAAACATCGTAGGCCTCAGTTACTTCTTTAAACCTCTCCTGAGTTTTTGGATCAGGATTTACATCAGGATGTAGTTCTCTGGCAAGTTTACGATATGCCTTTTTAATCTCATCAGCTGATGCACCTTTGCTAACACCTAATGTGTCGTAATGATCGGCCACTTACGCACCCTCACTTAAAAAACGTCCAACATATCTAGCAACGGCATCTACTGCAGCAATTGATCCTGCGTAATCCATTCGAGTTGGTCCTAAGATGCCAAGTGCGCCTATCTGAGCAGAATCTCCACCATAACCAACGGTCACCAATGAAGTTGCCTGAAGATTTGTTTCCATCTGTTCGCGCCCAATGCGCACGTGAACAGTCGAGTTTGCTTCATCGAGCAAACGCATCAAAACCACTTGTTCTTCCAGTGCTTCAAGAATTGGCGAGAGAGTTAAACCTAAATCTTCACCAGAACGCGCCAAGTGCGCTGTTCCCGAAACCGCTAACTTTTCGCGGGTATCTCCAATAATTGGGTATGTAACAACTGCAACCTGCTTTGTAATATCTGCAAGTAACTTTACTGATTTCTTCAAAAGCTCTTCGAGATCGCTGGAGCCTTCGAGAAATGTTTCGATCGCACGACGTTCAGCAGGTGATAAAGGTTTGACTGTTGCCAATTTGTCTACAAAAACTCGATAGCCAAGGTCAGTTGGAATTCGACCGGCGCTTGTATGAGGCTGAGTGATCAACCCTTCTTCTTCCAGCAATGCCATTTCATTTCGAATCGTTGCAGGAGAAATTCCTAGACTATGGCGGTCGGCGATGGATTTAGAACCGACAGGCTCTTGAGTCGCAACGTACTCATCTACTATTGCGCGAAGGATTTCAAGACGACGTGATGACATGTGTGCCTAGGGTACTAGAAAGTTAATTCTCGCACGATTCGATCTGCGATCAAGCGCCCAGTTGGGGTTAACTGAACTCGATCTTTGTGCAGTTCGAGAAAGCCATTCTCGCCGTAAGTTGTCAGCGTTTGAACTTGGCTAGGATTTAAATCTGAAGTCGATAATCCCTCTCTCATGCGAATGCCCAACATGATTGCTTCATCTCTTTTTTGATCTAATGTTAAATTTTCACTATCTGCAATGACAGTTTCACCGGAGAAAAGCCTCTGCTTGTACGTTGTTGGGTGTTTTATATTCCAGAAACGCTTTGCATCGATATGTGAATGTGCACCTGGCCCAAGCCCCCACCAATTCTCGTTCTTCCAGTATGCAACGTTGTGTCTGCATTCATACCCGGGTTTTGACCAATTTGAAAGTTCATACCAAGACATTCCATGTGCCTCACAGAGTTGATCGATCAGCAAATACATCTCTGCCATCAAATCATCATTTGGCATCTCTAAATCTCCACGCTTTATCTGAGCAGCCAACTTTGTACCAGTCTCTACTATTAAGGCATATGCACTCAAATGATCGATATCTAAAGTCAGTGCGCTCTCCAAAGTATGGCGCCAATCATTCAAACTCTCTCCAGGTGTTCCATAAATAAGGTCAACGCTTATTGATTTAAATCCTGCTTCACGTGCCATTGATGCAGCTTTTTCCACATTTGCTGGATTATGTGTGCGGTCAAGAACTGCCAAAACGTGAGGTTTGGCCGACTGCATTCCAAATGAGATGCGATTAAAACCTGCTTCTAAATAACCTTCCAGTTTTTCTAGAGTGACAGAGTCTGGATTGGCTTCCAAAGTAATTTCACAGTTATCGGTTAACCCATTTCGATCTTTAATCTTTTGGACAACTCGCCCTAAATCTTTTGCAGGTAGCAAAGATGGTGTACCTCCTCCAAAAAATATTGTGGGAACTATTTGCTGGGGAGCTGATTCAAGCTCTTTCAGAACTGCATCGATGTAATCATTGCTGACGATTTCGAGAGTAGCGCCATCTTGTAACTCTGAGGGCGTATAAGTGTTGAAGTCACAATATCCGCAACGTTTTATGCAGTACGGAATGTGCACATAAAATGACAGACTCATTGGCTTGCTTTACGAGCGGCCTTGATCTTTTCTATATCCGCGTCCGTTGCAAGTGCTGCAACGAAAGCTTCTTGGGGAACTTCTACTCGCCCAACCATCTTCATACGTTTTTTGCCCTCTTTTTGCTTCTCCAAAAGTTTGCGCTTACGCGAGATATCTCCACCATAACATTTTGCTAAGACATCCTTGCGAATTGCACGAATACTTTCGCGCGCAATAATTCGAGCACCAATTGCTGCCTGAATAGGAACTTCAAACTGTTGACGAGGAATTAACTCACGGAGTTTGCCCGTCATCATTACTCCGTAGGCATAGGCCTTATCTCTGTGAACAATCGCACTAAAGGCGTCAACTGCCTCGCCTTGCAGCAAAATATCAACTTTAACTAGATTGCCTTCAGCATCGCCTTTTTCTTCATAATCTAAAGATGCATAACCTTTAGTGCGACTTTTGAGTTGATCAAAGAAATCAAAAACAATCTCAGCCAAAGGTAAGTCGTAGCGAATTTCAACACGATCTTCAGAGATGTAATCCATGCCCAATAAAATTCCCCGACGATCCTGACAGAGCTCCATAATCGTGCCAATGAACTCTGAAGGAGCAAGAATCGTAGATTTAACAATTGGTTCCAACACCGCTGCCACTTTTCCTTCGGGAAATTCAGATGGGTTAGTAACGCGCACTACTTTTCCGTCATCCATCGTTACGTTATAAACAACGTTTGGTGCTGTAGAAATAAGATTTAACTTATGCTCCCGCTCTAAGCGCTCACGGACAATCTCCATGTGTAAAAGCCCAAGGAATCCGCAACGAAAACCAAATCCAAGTGCGGCAGAGCTTTCAGGTTCATAGACCAAAGCTGCATCATTTAACTGTAATTTATCTAGCGCTTCACGAAGGATTGGGAAATCTGCTCCATCCAAAGGAAATAGACCAGAGAAAACCATCGGCTTAGGATCTTTATAACCAGAAAGTGGTTGTTTAGTTGGGTTGTTATACGTTGTAATCGTGTCACCAACGCGTGACTGACGAACATCTTTCACGCCAGTAATTAAGTAGCCTACTTCTCCAACACCAAGTCCTTTACCTGCAATTGGCTCTGGAGAAATTACTCCAACTTCTAAAGCTTCATGTCGGACACCAGTTGAAAACATTTGAATCTGCTCACGCGGTGATAAATGACCATCTACAACTCGTACATATGTAACTACGCCTCGATATGAGTCATAAACGGAGTCAAAGATGAGAGCACGGGCTGGTGCATTTGGATCACCAACTGGGGCTGGGATTTGGGCAACGATTTGATCAAGTAGTTCGGCAACACCATCTCCAGTTTTACCGGATACTCGAAGACAATCTTCTGGTTTGCATCCGATTAATCGAGCAAGTTCGGCAGCAAACTTATCAGGCTGTGCGTTCGGTAGATCGATCTTGTTCAGTACTGGAATAATTGTTAGGTTATTTTCCATTGCGAGATAAAGATTGGCCAGTGTTTGCGCTTCAATCCCCTGTGCGCAATCAACTAACAAAACAGCGCCTTCACATGCAGCCAGTGAGCGTGAGACTTCATATGTAAAATCGACGTGACCTGGTGTGTCGATCATATTTAAAATGTATTCCTTGCCATCAAGTGATGAACGCCATGGCAAACGAACTGCTTGGGATTTAATGGTGATTCCGCGTTCACGTTCAATATCCATACGATCTAAATATTGAGCGCGCATGTTTCTGGCCTCTACAACTTCGGTAATACCCAACATTCGATCGGCAAGTGTTGATTTACCGTGATCGATATGGGCAATGATGCAGAAGTTACGAATCTGCGCCGGATTTGTGGATGCTGGTTGCGGAGCCTTAGCAAGTGAAATTGCAGGCATGAACCTAGCCTCGCTTTATAAAGAGAAGTGAATGAACGTGCGCCGGCTTTGGCAGCTGCCTTAGCCATAGAAGACTTCTTGTTAGCCGCAGAGTTCTTGTGAAGCACTCCCTTTTGAACAGCAACATCAAGAGATTTAGATGCAGTGCGAAGTTCAGCTGTGATTGCATTTGCATCACCAGAAGTTAATGCATCGCGAAACTTGCGTACGGCGGTCTTAATAGATGAGCTCACAGACTTATTACGAAGGCGTGCCTTCTCGTTTGTCTTGATGCGCTTAATCTGAGACTTGATATTTGCCACTGCGTACTTCTCCGAACGTTAGAGGTGCTCTTGAATGAAGCCTAAGGGTACCCATTTGAGCGCATGGGCTCAAATCGGGCTTGGATTTATGCGGTGATAATGCCCGATGAGGATGCACGACGGCGTTTGCGACCTTTAGGGGCAGCAATTGCATCGTTATCAGAATCGTGCTTTTCGCTTTCTTTAACCTGTGAATCGCTGGTTGAAGAATCTTTACTTTGCGATGAGTTCAAGCTCTCGTGATATTCATGCTCGGTTGCATCTGCTTCATCAGCATCTTCATGACGCGATGAAGGTGTATCGAGTTGAGGCATTGGTGCCTTCATCTTTACAGGTTCCATGTGAATATGAATTCCACGACCATTACATGAATCACATGTAGTGGAGAAGGCCTCAATTAACCCCTGACCAACGCGCTTACGTGTCATCTGCACAAGACCAAGTGACGTAACTTCTGCAACTTGGTGCTTAGTGCGATCTCGTCCAAGGCATTCGACAAGTCGACGAAGTACTGCTTCACGGTTTGATTCCAAAATCATATCGATAAAGTCGATAACGACAATTCCACCTAAGTCGCGTAGGCGAAGTTGACGAGCAATCTCCTCTGCCGCTTCCAAGTTGTTCTTGGTAACAGTCTCTTCAAGGTTTCCACCCTTACCGATAAATTTACCGGTGTTTACATCAATAACAATCATTGCCTCGGTGCGATCGATAACTAATGAACCACCAGAAGGTAGATACACCTTGCGATCAAATGCCTTTGCAAGCTGTTCTTCTACTCGGAAATCTGCGAAAAGATCACCGCTTCCCGTGTACTTCTCAATCTTTGTAGTCAACTCTGGTGCAATAAAGCCCAAGTAGTTTGTAACTTCATCCCAAGCAGTTGATCCCTGAACAGTTAACTTACGGAAATCTTCATTAAAGATATCTCGAATTACGCGCACTGCAAGATCTGGCTCTTGATAAAGAGCGGCAGGTGGATGAAAGTTTGGGTTCTGACTTTTAGCGTTGATCTCTTCCCATTGTGCTTTCAACCGAGCTACATCACTCGTTAAATCATCTTCGCTAACACCTTCGGCGGCAGTTCGAACAATGACACCAGCTTCTTCAGGAATTAAATTCTTCAGAATCGACTTTAAGCGTGAGCGCTCTTCTTCAGGTAAACGCTTTGATATTCCAGACATTCCTCCGCCTGGAACATAAACAACATAGCGACCAGGAAGTGAGATCTGGCTCGTAAGTCGCGCACCCTTTTGTCCGATTGGATCTTTCGTAACTTGAACCAAAACTGGCTGACCAGTTTTTAACACAGTTTCAATTTTGCGAGGAGCTGACTCAGAAATTCCTGCAGCATCCCAGTTCACTTCACCTGCATAGAGAACGGCATTTCGACCCTTACCGATATCAACGAATGCTGCCTCCATAGATGGAAGTACATTTTGAACGCGACCTAAGTAGACGTTTCCAACATATGAAACGTTGCTGTTTCGGTTTACATAGTGCTCCACCATGACGCCATCTTCAATAACGGCGATCTGAGTACGATCTGCGATCTGGCGAACTAACATCTCGCGATCAACATTTTCGCGGCGTGCTAGAAAATCTCCATCAGTAATAATTGTTGGGCGCTTGCGATATGGCTCGCGATACTCGCTGCGACCCCCGCGATCATTACGATCTCCACGGTCATTGCGGTCACGACGATTACGGTTGCGGTCATTGCGATCAGGTCTAACTGGTCGCTCAACTCGCTCGCGTTTTTCACGAACCTTTACAACGGTGATAACACCATCTTCTTCAACTGTTTCGCCAGCAACTACATCGTCTCCTGTTGCACGGCGGCGACGGCGACGGCGATGAGTTCCACCTTCAGAGCTTTCATCCCCAGTTAAATCTTCTGATACTGCATCATCTGAACTTTCAGTGCTCACGCCATCTGTTGATCCTGGCTTGCGGCGACCACGACCCCCACGGCGGCGACGCTTGTTTCGATTACCGCGATCTTCACCGTCATCATTTGCTGCAGCAGATTTACTTGCGACACTCTCTTTTTTAGTTGGTTCAGTGTTCTTATCACCATCATCAGTTTTTTTACGAGCTTTACTCGCGGCAGCAGGTTTATCTGGTGCGGCCTGAAATACTGGAACCGGTACTGATTTCTTGCGAGGAGATTTCTTTAGATCCCCAGCGTCAGTCTCTGTTACAGCTGAGACTTCTTTTGCACTTACTTTTTTAACCGCACGCTTGCGCGGTGTTTTAGGCTCAATAGCCATCTCACCAAATCCTCTATGCGCTAAATAGCGCTACTTGTATTCTTAAAAAATCCTTGTGGGTTTTCCGTACTGTTCGCGCTAGGCGTGTCTCGCGAGTGATCGCGCGCCGCGCTGAACTAGTGAGTTAAGTATGACAGAACTAGCGGTATTTACCAATTTACCCGCGCAAACGAGCGTGGACATTCTGTAGTAATCCAAAGCCAATCACGGTGGCAAACATTGATGACCCACCATATGAAATAAAGGGCAACGGCACCCCTGTCATAGGCATCATTCCTAAGGTCATTCCTATGTTTTCAAACATCTGAAATGCAAACCAGGCAATAACACCTGTGCACACCAATCGGCCAAAGGGGTCGGTGGTTCTTCGCGCAATTGAAAATGCGCGCATCAATAAAATCAAATACAAAATCAGAATTGTTCCACTACCTATAAAACCTAACTGCTCTCCAGCCACTGTAAAAATAAAGTCGGTCTGTTGTTCTGGTACAAATCGACCACTTGTTTGTGGGCCATTAAATAATCCTGTTCCAAGTAGACCACCGGAACCAACCGTAATTCTGGCTTGACGAAGTTGGTAGCCCGAGCCTTGAGTATCTGCATTTGGATCTACAAATGTCTGCAATCTTTTAACCTGGTACTCACTCACAACCCCAGCTTGTACTGCGATGAATCCCCCACTCACCGCAAGAAGCAAAAGCCCGACTACCCATTTGCTGGAAATGCCTGAAACAGCGATCATGGTTACAACTGATGCTGAGATGATAAGAATCGTTCCCATATCGGGCTGAAGAACAATCAGTAAAACGGGAAGAGCTGCAACTGCAAGTGATTGCAGAACGTTTTTGTTTGAAGGTTTATCACTGTCATGAGATCGCTCTGACAAAATCATCGCCATTCCAATAATGATTCCAACTTTTGCTAACTCGGCTGGTTGAATTTGGAAACCACCAGGTAAGGCAATCCATGCCTTCGCACCATTTTTTTCAGTGCCTAATCCTGGAATTAAAACGATGAGAAGTCCTAATACGGCAGCACCCCACAAAATTGGTGTATACGCTCGCAACAGCCGATAATCAATTACCGTCACGCCATAGGCCAGAACTGCGCCAATTAATATGTTGATGATGTGACGCTTTAGGTAATACTGCGGATCTAATCCACCGCGCGCATACCAATCTCGCGTTGCTGCCCACACCAATAACGTTCCTAGAAAAAGAAGTAGTCCGACAACAATTGTCAGTACGGGATCAAAGCCATGAAAAAGTGAGCGACGATCTTTGCGATAAAGATTTTGACGAGCAGATATCTGACTCATTACTGCGCTCCCTTCTTTTTAATCACAAGAGAAATCTTAGGCAACTGCTCCGGGGGTTTGCCTCCTGGGAATATCGCCGCGCCTGGGTCAACACGACCACCAGTTACTCCAAACAAAGTTGAGTAAATTGCCCGCACTCCAACTCCAGAAGTTGATGCTCCGAAACCCCCTTGGCCAATCATCATCGTAACTGCGTAACGAGGGTTATTGCTTGGCGCAAAAGAGGCAAACCAGGAAGTGTCATCTTTAGCACTGCCATCTGGATTACGACCAAATACTTGACCAGTACCAGTTTTTCCACTGATCTCTACGGGGAAACCTGAAAATACTCCCGCTGCAGTGCCTCGAACCACTACCTGTCTAAGTCCAGATTGTAGAAATTTAATTGTTGATGGCTTTACATCCAACGTTCCTAATTTTTGTGGGGTGAATTTCTCTACAACTGTGCCGTCAGTTTTTACAACAGCTTTACCGACCAGTGCCTGCCAAATAGTTCCACCATTTGCAATTGCAGCATAGGACTGTGTCAGCTTTAAAGGAGTCAACACAGTATCTCCTTGTCCGATACTAAAGTTAACAGCATCGCCTGCGCGGACTTTGTCACCATCTACACAGTTTTCGGCAGCCAACTGAATCAAAAAAGCACTCTGCTGATCCTTTTTGGCTCTTTCTTTGTAGTTGCAATAAAAGTCCTTATTTTGTTCATACCAACTCTTTTTATACTCACGATCTGCAATGCGAGAAGCAGACTCTGAAGGAAGATCTATTCCCACGCGATCTGTTAACTTAAATGCTTCGGCCGCTTTAAAAAAGTAGTCATTAAGGTTTGGTTTAGGCTTTAATCCGCCATCACGAAGCCACTCATCAAATGCAATCTGATACCAGATCGTGTCGCAAGAGACAGCTATTGCTGTATTAATATTCATTCTGCCCTGATTCTTACTATCAAAGTTTCTAAATGTTCTAGTTCCAACCTCCACCTGTGATGGGCAGTCGTAAGTAGCGTTGAGGTCATACCCAGCTTTATCGGCAGCAACAACAGAAATGACCTTGAAAGTTGATGCTGGAGCAAACAAACCTTGTATTGCGCGATTTAAGGCAGGCACAGATTTCGTTTCACTAAACAAATCTTTGGCTTGTTGTACCGTTAAACCTTTTTCCCAAGCATTTGGATCATAAGTTGGATATGAAGCCATTGCCAAAATTCGACCTGTCCTAACATCCATCACAACAGCTGCGCCAGAATCAGATCTATATCCATTTGCGCGACCGCGAAGAACAGCATCTTTAAGAGCTTTTTCAGTTGCAGCTTGCAAGCGAGCGTCAAGGCTTGTAACCAGATGATCTCCATCTATGGATGCCGTATTTTGACTCTCTTTAGTAATCGATTCTTTACGATCTACTATGACAGTTCTAATCCCTGGAACTCCACGCAAATATGAATCATATTGAATCTCTAAACCGCTTTTTCCAATACTTTCACTTCTAAAGTATTGCTTGTCATTAGTTGAAAGTAGATCGCTCTCAGTTAATGGACCTACGTAACCAAGTAGATGCGCCGCGTTGACATCAAAGACACTTGGATAGGCACGAATTGCAACTGGCTTTGCACTTACTCCTGGGAAAAGATCTGCTCGCTCAACTATTTGAATTGCAGTATCTGGATCAGCTGTTTTTGTAATAGGAATTGGTTGGTATCTAGAACCTTGCCAACATCCAGCCTTTTGACCTGCAGGTAGTTCTCCGCATAGGCGCGTATTTTGATAAATGTCTGCGTATTCCAGTTGCAAGAGGCCAGCAAGTCGCTGCATCAACGCAACACCTTTATCATTTAACTGATCGATAACGATTCGGTCGATCGTAATCGCTAGGCCAACTTTATTTGAGGCCAGAGGAACACCGGATCCATCAACAATAATTCCTCTAATTGCTGGAGTAATAACATCCCGGCTTTGAATACTTAAAGCTGCATCTTGATACTTATCACCTGATGCAACCTGCAAAAAGAATAGTCGTCCGAGTAATGCCATCACTAGAGAGACGATCAGAATCTGGACTACCAGCAAAGACAGGCGAGATTTATTGTTCATGCAAGTGAACCTGCTTGAAAAATTGTTTTATATAGCCTGGCAAATATTGGAAGCACGATGGGAGTCAGAAAAAGAGTCCATACACTTGTTCCAAAAAGTGTAGAGATAATCTGGCCGAATGAGCCAATTGAAACTCCCAAAAGTGGTGCAGAGATTAAAAACAACAGCTCAATAAGTAAATTACCCAAGACAATTGAAAAGACAACACCTAGTGCGCCACCAAAGAAATTATCATCTCCATAGCCAAGATATGAAATGCCATAACCGGCAAGCAACATTATGAGAGTCCATTGTCCAAATGGTCCTGAGGTATTTTGTGAGAGATCCATCAAGAGCCCACCTGAAAATCCGATCACCGCTGCAATATCGCGCTCACTCATGATCGCCCAACTAAGTACAAAGATAATCAAAATTGAAAACCCTCCACCAGGAAGGCGGAATTGCGAAATTATTGATTCTTGAACTACATAAATAGCCAGGAAAATTAATGACGAGATGCCGATCTGACGTGTTGACATGGTTGCTAGTTACTAGGTGTAGGTGTGGGAGTTACAAAAACTGTAACAGTAGGTGTTGGAATTGGCCGCGGCTTTTGTGGGACTAACGCATCACCAGGGTTGGTTGAAGGTCCCCCAACCACTACTGCTAATACGCTTAACTTTGAAAAGTCGGTGTAGTAGCGAACCGTTGCAGATTGAGCAATTGTTCCTGCAGAGTTATCAACCGTTGTTATATATCCAACAGGTACCCCAGGTACAAATGGTCGATTTGCGATGCTGCCTCGAGACATCAGAATATCGCCTACATTAATATCTGTTGAATTATCAAGCAACTGCAATACCGCTGAACGCTCGCCTCTGCCTGTTAAGAAACCAATCTGCTGCGAGTTAACAATTCGAACGCCGATACGAAATGCAGGATCACTAGCAAGTTGAATCAACGCTGAGTTTGGATAGACCTCTTTGACTATGCCGGCTATTCCATATTCAGATAAGACAGTCATGTTCTGTGCAATACCAGAATTTGAGCCGCTTCCGATGGTTACGGTCTGTGCAAAAGATTGATAAGAGCCTTGACTAATGACTTTTGCATTAACAATTTTGTATCCAGCTGTTCCAGCTAAATCTAGAATACTTTTTAACTGATCAATTTGTACATCTGCATCCTGGCGCTCAAGTAACTCCAACTTTAGAGCCGCATTCTCCTTTTCTAACTTCTCAATTTGTGAACCTGAGCGACCAAGTAATGAGATGTCAGAGAAAAAACCTTTTACAGGGCTCAGAGCGCTGTTGGCAGTGCGCTGAAAGGGCGAGACAACATTATGCATCCCTTGTTTTAAATTATCTAAAAGCTTTACACCTCGAAGATCCAAGGTAACTAAAAACAAGGAAGTAACGATCAAAATCACCAACAATAAACGTGTGCGACTTTGACCGCCCTTGCTCATTACAACGTAACCTTATCGACGAGGCTCGGAGATTAGAACCTTCTCGAGTGCTTCAAACTCTTCGATACATTTTCCAGAACCTTCAACCACAGCATCTAATGGACGCTCGGCGATGTGAATTGGCATTCCAGTTTCTTTACGAAGGCGCTCATCTAGTCCCTTAAGCAATGCACCGCCACCCGTTAGCACAACGCCGCGATCCATTAAATCTGCTGCAAGCTCTGGTGGAGTTTGATCGAGCGTGCTCTTAACAGCGTTAATAATTGCATTAACTGGCTCTTCGAGAGCCTTACGAATATCTGCGGCTGAAACGATAATTGTTTTTGGGAGACCAGTTGCTAAATCGCGACCACGGATTTCAGCATCATTTTCACCTGGAAGTGGATAAGCAGATCCAATTGCCATCTTGATCTCTTCTGCAGTTCGCTCTCCCAATAGCAATGAGTACTCTCTTTTGACCCAGTTGATAATTGATTGATCAAGTTCATCGCCACCCACACGGATTGAAAGTGATGTAACGATTCCACCGAGTGAAATAACCGCAACTTCTGTTGTTCCACCACCGATATCAATAACCATGTTTCCTGTTGGCTCATGAATTGGTAGTCCAGCACCAATTGCTGCAGCCATTGGCTCTTCAATAATATAAACCTTACGAGCACCGGCTGCATATCCTGCATCTTTAACAGCGCGCTGCTCTACACCTGTAATCCCAGATGGAACGCAGATAACAATACGAGGCTTAGCTAAATAGCGACGGCGATGAACTTTTTGAATGAAGTAACGCAACATACGTTCGGTTGTATCAAAGTCTGCAATAACACCATCACGTAGGGGGCGAATTGCAACAATGTTGCCAGGAGTACGGCCAATCATCTTTTTTGCTTCAAGACCAACAGCAAGAATTCCACCAGTATCTTGATTGATAGCAACTACAGATGGCTCATTTAAAACAATGCCACGTCCGCGAACATAAACAAGTGTGTTCGCTGTTCCAAGATCAACCGCCATATCGCGACCAATAAAGGACATCTTGTTAGATTGTGACATTTCTACTCCTTGTGCTTAATCGAACGTGGGAAGTTACTTGCTTGGGAAAAAAATCTGTATCTCTCGTGTGGCAGATTCTATCGAATCAGAGCCGTGAACGATGTTTTGAACAACTTTTGTTCCTTGATCTCGAGCTAAGTCTCCACGGATAGTTCCTGGGGCTGCAACCGTTGGATCTGTAACACCGGCCAGGGATCTAAATCCCTCTATGACTCGATTACCGGAAGCAACAATTGCAACAATCGGTCCAGACATCATGAATTCAACGAGCGGTTCATAAAAAGGTTTACCAATATGTTCTGCGTAGTGCTTTTCAAGTATCGCTCGATCAGCTTGCAACATTCGCAATGCATCGATTGCATAACCTTTTGCTTCAATACGAGAAATAACTTCACCAACTAAACCTCTAGCAACGCCATCTGGCTTAACAAGGATCAGGGTTTTCTCAGAACTCATGCACCTATTCTATTCGGGTTTTTTGGGGCCGGCAGCCAGCAAGGCAGCACGGGCAGCCTCGCCCTTGCGGCCGACAACGATGGCGCTCACCCATAAGCCAACAAATACCACCCCAATGATGAAAAAGGATGGTTCTATAAAACCGAAACTGATCATAACCACCTGCATGATTGAACCGACGACAAATCCTCCTGGACGCCGCACCAAAGCAGCTGCCACAAAAAGCAAAAATGAAATAACGCAACCATAAATAATTGCAGCTTGCGAGCTATCTTTCATCACTAAAAGAATTGCAAATCCCATTGTCATGCTCTCAGCAATCAATACAGATGCTCCCAGAATTTTCATTGAGCAAACTTCTTTCTTAAATAGGTCCGAGCTTGTCCAACTGTAACAACAGATCCTGTGATTATTATTCCAACTGTTGCCTCACTTAATGGGCGAATTGAATCACTAATCGCTTTATCTATAGCCTGAAAAAGATCCTGAACTTCAAATACTCGATCTACGCCAAAAATGGATGATGCGATTTTTTCAACCTCAGAAGATGGCATTGCACGCTCTGATGTACTATGCGTCACGATTACATGATCAACAATAGGTTCAATCTCTTTGAAAATCCCTGCAGCATCTTTATCGCCTAAGACAGCGACAACTGCGATGATCTCGTCAAAGTTAAATTCACTTCGAAGTGTTTCTGCTAACGCCTTTGCACCATGTGGATTGTGCGCTGCATCCAAGATGATCGTTGGATCTCTGTGCACTATTTCACACCGACCCGGTGAAAGCACGGATGCAAATCCAGAGCGCACAGCGTCGATATCAAGTGGTTGATCGCCAAAGAACGCCTCTACTGCAACAAGTGCAGCGGCGGCATTTGATGCCTGATGGCGACCATGAAGTGGAAGGAAAATTTCCTCGTAAGTTTCGTTGACACCCTGAATAGTTAAGAGTTGTCCACCAACTGCAATAGCTCTGGATGTAACAGAAAACTCAATTCCCTCTCGCACAACATCTGCGCCAACTTCTGCAGCTTTTCGAATTAACTCTTTAGCCGCCTCTGGCTCTTGTTGAGCCAAAACAATAAAACCATTTTCTTTGATAATACCGGCCTTTGTTGCTGCAATTTCATGCAGCGTATTTCCTAAGTACTCCATATGATCAAAACCGATAGGCATGATGACTGAGACATCTGCTTGAACAACATTTGTTGCATCCCATTGCCCGCCCATGCCAACTTCGATAACACCTACATCGATTGGGTGTTCGGCAAAGGCAACAAATGCGATTGCCGTAATCGCTTCAAAAAATGAGATGGGATGCTCGAATTTTTCATCCATTAGGTCTAAATACGCTGCAATATCGTTGTATGAAAAAATCAGCTCTTTTGGATCAATTGATTGCCCGTTTATTGCAATTCGCTCCAAATAAGTTTCAAGATGCGGACTTGTAAACCGACCTGTTCGAAGGCCATGAGCAAAAAGTAAAGCATCGATCATGCGAGTGGTTGTTGTTTTTCCATTTGTGCCACCAACGTGAATCGTTGGATAGGTCAGCTGAGGTGAACCTAAAATATCTACAAGAGCTGCAATTCGTTCAATTGATGGGGCTATACGGCTTTCTGGCCAGCGAGCTAATAATTCTTTTTCAATAGCATCAATACGCTCTTGATCATCTGGAGAAATCATCATGCCTTCGGTAAACCAGCAATCGCTGCGGTGATTCTGGCAATGTCAGAAGTTGTCTTTTCTAATCGTTCACGAATTTCAACAACAACGCTTTCTGGAGCTTTTGCCATAAATCCCTGGTTATTCAACTTGACCTCAGCAGTCTGCTTATCTTTACTTGCAGTTGCCAGATCTTTTTCTAAACGTTGACGCTCTGCGACAACATCGATTGAACCTGTTAAATCAAACTCGACAACAACCCCTGCTGCTTCACATTTTGCACTGGCTGTAATTTCACCTAGCTCCATGCGCACAACAAATGCCATCGAAGATGCATATTTTGCAATATGGGCAGGTGCAATAAAACGACCAGGAATCTTGAGGGAAGTTTTAATTCCCTGATCATTTCTAAATCGTCTTACTTCAGTAATTATCTCTTGCAGTTGAGATACAAGTGCTTCGGCCTTTTTATCAACATGTGAACTCTGGGCTTTAGGCCATTGAGCAGTAACCAGGCTTTCTTGCCCCGTTAATGCAGTCCACAGTTGCTCGGTAATAAAAGGCATTACCGGGTGCATTACGCGAAATAGTTGATCAAGGACGTATCCCAAAACCCTCTGTGAATGTGCAGCATCTCCTGAAGCAAAGGTTTCTTTCGAAAGCTCTAAATACCAATCACATAGGTCATCCCAAGCAAAGTGATACAAGGTTTCACAAGCACGAGCGAACTCATAGTTTTCAAATAGTTCGGTAACTTCTGAGCACGTTTGAGACCAACGACTCAAAATCCATTTATCTATGGCATTTAAACTCTCAAGCGGTGGTAGCTCACCTTCAACTGTTGCACCATTCATCATCGCAAATCTGGTTGCATTCCAAAGCTTTGTCGCAAAGTTTCTAGATCCGCCGATCCAATCTTCGGCAAGGGCTTGATCTGTTCCTGGATTAGCCCCTCGTGCCAAAGTAAATCGAAGTGCATCTGCGCCGTATTTATCCATAAACTCAATTGGATCAATTACGTTTCCGCGGCTCTTTGACATTTTTTTACCAAATTGATCGCGAACTAAACCATGCAACATAATTGTTTTGAATGGTGGCACTCCATCCATCGCAAATGTAGACATCATCATCATGCGCACTACCCAGAAAAATAGGATGTCATAGCCAGTAACAAGTACTGATGTCGGATAAAATTTAGCTAAATCGGCAGATTTTTCTGGCCAACCTAACGTTGAAAAAGCCCACTGCCCTGAAGAAAACCATGTATCTAAAACATCAGGATCTTGGGTCCAACCAGCTGGCGCAGTTTCATCTGGACCAATAACTTTTACTTCACCATTTGGCCCATACCAAACAGGAATTCTGTGACCCCACCACAACTGACGTGAGATACACCAGTCGTGCATGTTATCTACCCAATCAAAATATCGAGGTGCAAGCTCTTCCGGTTCAATTTTCACAGAACCATTTCTCACAGCATCTGCTGCCGCCTTTGCCATCGGTTCAACTTTTACAAACCACTGTTTTGATAAGCGAGGCTCTATCGTTGTTTCACAACGTGAACAGTGCCCAACTGCGTGAATGTAAGGACGCTTTTCTGAAACAACTCGTCCCATATCTTTTAGCTTTGCGACAACAGCCTTGCGAGCATCAAAGCGATCCATTCCATCAAACTCTGTACCTGTTCCATCCATCACTCCGTGCTCATTCATAATTACTACAAATGGAACGTTGTGGCGCATTGCCATTTCAAAGTCATTTGGATCATGTGCGGCCGTTACTTTTACTGCACCTGTTCCAAAATCTGGATCTACTAACTCATCGGCGATTATTGGAATCATTCGATTAACAAGTGGCAGAAGAACCTCTGTACCAATCATGTGTTTGTAACGTGGATCATCTGGATGAACAGCTACCGCTCCATCACCCATCATGGTCTCTGGACGAGTTGTAGCAACGACAATGCTCTGTTCGCCTTCTCCATAACGAACGGAGACAAATTCACCCGCATCATCTTGATGTTCAACTTCGATGTCAGAAAGTGCGGTCAAGCAACGTGGGCACCAGTTAATGATTCGTTCTGCTCTGTAAATAAGCCCAGCATCATGCATTCTCTTAAAGATTGTTACAACCGCTTTGGACATTCCTTCGTCCATCGTAAATCGCTCTCGAGTCCAATCAACGCTGACTCCAAGTCGTTTCATTTGACCTAAAATCGCCCCGCCAGATTCCTCTTTCCATTGCCACACTTTTTTAACAAACTCTTCGCGGCCAAGATCATGGCGAGATTTTCCGCCAGCTGCCAATTGTTTTTCAACGACGTTTTGAGTTGCAATACCTGCGTGATCCATTCCAGGTAACCACAAAACTTCAAATCCCTGCATGCGCTTCATTCGAGATAGACAATCCTGAAGTGTCTGATCTAATGCATGACCAATATGTAGAACACCAGTCACATTGGGTGGAGGCAGAACAATTGAAAATGCAGGTTTGCTCGATTGCGCGTCTGCGGTGAAATAGCCAGCCTTAATCCACTTTTCATAGAGTGGCGCTTCAATCTCGGCAGGAGAAAAAGTTGAAGCTAATTCGCGGCTAGAAGACATAGTGTGCAGTCTAGATTACGCGCTCTTCTCCTCTTGACCTTTTTGGCCGCGGGAGCGCTTAGGAATATCTCCAGTACGAATAACCAGAGTTGGAACTCCTCCAGTTTCAATGCACGCCTTAGTGATAATCACTTTTTCAACATCAGAGCGGCTTGGAACCTCATACATCACGGTCAGAAGAACTGATTCCATAATGGCGCGAAGTCCACGTGCACCTGTTCCGCGATCTAGCGCTAAATCAGCAATTGCATCTAACGCATCTGCTTCAAATTCAAGTTGAACATGATCTAAATCAAATAACCGTTGATACTGCTTTACCAAAGCATTCTTTGGCTCTGTCAGAATCTGCATGAGTGCTGGCTTGTCCAAGTTTTCAACACTTGTTAAAACTGGAAGTCGACCAATAAACTCTGGAATCATTCCAAATTTCAATAGATCTTCTGGCATTACATCAGCGAAGATGTCTTTACGATTTTTATCGCTAGCATCTTGTAGCGTTGCATTAAATCCAACGCCTGATTTTCCAACACGGTTTTCGATAATCTTCTCTAACCCTGAAAATGCGCCACCAACGATGAATAAAACATTTGTTGTATCGATTTGGATGAACTCCTGATGTGGGTGCTTGCGTCCACCTTGTGGCGGAACAGATGCGACTGTTCCTTCTAGAATCTTCAGTAACGCTTGCTGTACGCCTTCACCCGATACGTCACGAGTAATTGATGGGTTCTCAGATTTACGAGCAACTTTGTCGATCTCATCTATATAGATAATTCCTGTTTCAGCCTTTTTAACATCGTAATCTGCAGCTTGTAAAAGCTTGAGTAAAATGTTCTCAACATCTTCGCCAACATATCCGGCCTCTGTTAACGCCGTTGCATCTGCAATTGCAAAAGGAACGTTAAGCATACGAGCTAAAGTTTGTGCCATTAATGTCTTGCCGCAACCAGTTGGTCCGAGCATCAAAATATTTGACTTAGCTAATTCGATTCCATCTTCACCTTTTACTCCCCCACTTTGAACTCTCTTATAGTGGTTGTAAACGGCTACTGATAAAGACTTCTTCGCACGATCTTGCCCAATTACATACTGATCAAGAAATTCAAAAATTGCTTGTGGTTTTGGAAGTTCGGATAATCCCAGTGAATTAGCTTCACTGAGTTCTTCAACAATAATCTCGTTACATAGCTCGATACATTCATCGCAGATATAAACGCCAGGACCGGCAATAAGTTTTTTTACCTGCTTTTGAGTTTTGCCACAAAAGGAGCATTTGAGCAGGTCGCTTGTTTCACCGATTCTTGTCATTGGACAAGTTTAGATTCTCACACTCTTTTATGCTTGAGATTTAAGGCTGAGCTTTGTTCGCCGAGAGAATAATCAGCCGCCACAGAAAAAGATTTGAGCACGAAACCAATGAAAGGATTTGCAAGGATTTCGAAAACCAAACCTGGGGCTAGGAAGTAGTTACTTCTTGGCCTTACGAGATTCAAGAACCTGATCGATGATTCCGTATTCAACTGCCTCGGCAGATGTCAAAATCTTGTCGCGCTCTATGTCTTTGCGAATTTCCTCTGATGACTTGATTACGTGGCGAGCTAATAGATCTTCTTGCAAGCGAGTAATGCGATCAATCTCTTTTGCTTGAATCTCGATATCAGATGCCTGACCGCCACCTTCTGATGATGGTTGGTGAATCAAAATACGTGAATGCTCAAGTGCATAACGCTTGCCCTTTGCACCACCAGCAAGAATTACTGCAGCAGCAGATGCAGCTTGGCCCAAACAAATTGTGCTGATATCAGGGCGAACAAACTGCATGGTGTCATAAATTGCAGTCAACGCAGTAAATGATCCACCTGGTGAATTGATATAAATCATAATGTCGCGCTCTGGATCCATAGATTCCAAAGTTAACAACTGTGCCATTACATCGTTTGCAACAGTGTCATCGATTGGCTGACCCATAAAAATAATGCGCTCCTCAAATAACTTTGTGTAAGGATCTTGACGTTTAAATCCATAGGCAGTTTTCTCTTCAACCGTTGGAAGTACGTAGCGAGCAGTGATCTCTTGAATCTTATCCATTACGCTTTTCCTCCAGTGATCTGTGCCATTGATGTAACAACGTGATCAACAAATCCATAATCTTTTGCATCATCTGCGTTAAACCAGTTATCGCGATCTGAATCTTCGATGATCTTTGCAAGCTTTTGACCAGTGTGAAGCGCGTTTAGTTCAGACATTGTCTGCTTTGTAATGGCCATCTGCTCTGCCTGAATACGAATATCAAT
>CAMCYA010000012.1 GCA_945883675.1 Bifidobacterium breve | reverse complement strand
AATTTCAAGTTCATGTTTCTTCTTTTTTCCACGTTCATTCGTTGGTTCGTAGTTATATAACTCCTGTATTTTTCGTTCAATCACAATCTCAACAGGATCTAGGCAACGAATGCACTCGCCCTTTGCAACTGCATAAACATCGGCACTTAAAAGAATGCCCTCTGTAACAGACTCTAACCGAGCATCTACTTCAATAGTTTCACCTGCAGGAACAGAAATCAGGGTAATGCCAAAGTTTTCGCTCACTTGGATATCCAGGGAATACTCTTTCATCTCCCCTGCACGCCTTGGAAGTTCGAAGGTGTTTAGCTGGAAGGATTTATAAGAAGCGTTCATGAGTTCAAATATCTGTGGCTAGGCCCACTAATCCTTTTCGGCAAGTTGCGACAAAATATCTTTATCATTTGCGCCAGCAAGGCGATCCCTACCACGGCTAATCGCATCCAAGGTTTTGTTCAAAATAACTTCAAGAGTTGCTAATCGACCATCTATGTACTCTTCGATTTCTTGTTTTTCGATATCGGCGTTCTCTCGCGCTTCTTGAACAATTGCTCTTGCTTCATCACGAGCGATTTGAACCACAGAAGTCTTTTCAACCATTTGAGACACTTCTTCTCGCGCGATCGCAATCATCTGTTCAGCACTAAGGCGAGCTTCTTCAATGATTGCTTCTCTGGTTTGAATGATTGAATGTGCAGAGGCAAAATCTGAAGGAAGGCCGTCACGGGCAGAATCTAAAATTGAAAGAATTTCGGCGCGATGAACAACACAACTAGCTGATAAAGGTACACCTCGTGCCTCTTCTATCATTGTGATTGCAGATGTTAACTTTTCAATAGATTCCATGATCTACTCCCCTGCTATTCGAAGCTTTAAGGCTTCATTGATTGACGGTGGCACCATTGATGAGACATCACCTGAGTAGTGCGCAAGTTCTTTGACCAAAGATGAAGACAAAAATGAATGAGTTGGGGATGTAGCCATGAACATAGTTTCAACGCCTGATCCCTGTAAATTAACTTGAGCCATTTGAAGCTCATAATCAAAATCTGTTACCGCACGTAAGCCCTTAACAATTGCTTGAATTGAATTGCTCTTGCAATAATCGACTAACAAACCACTCCAAGAATCAACAGATACATTTGGAAATTTACTTGTGACCTCTGTGATCATCTTTATTCGTTCCTTGACCGTGAATAAAGATGCTTTCGTGCGGTTTTCAAGCACTGCAACTACTACGTGATCAAACTGCTGTGCGGCACGTTCGATGATGTCTAAATGCCCATAAGTGATGGGATCAAAAGATCCAGGACAGACGGCACGCTTCATAGACCAAACGCTAGCAATAGAAGGGCGAGTAATCCATTCTTAAGGCTGGAAATTGGCGTAATAGATGCTGGCCTGACCATAATTTCGCTCTCGTGCGGGAATAAAGGCATCAGGCCAAATGAACTGATCCATCCTTGTATTACGCTCCACCGCAATAAATGCATCACTACTTAAAAAGTTATCATCATGTAATTTACTCAAAATATCTTCTACGCCTTGATTAGAAAATTCATAGGGAGGATCAATATAAACGAGGTGATATTTCTCCCTTGGTTGATCATTGAGAAAACGTTCAACACTCATTCCAAATATTTGAAGCTTGCCTGCAGGATTAGATTTTTTTACTAATTCATGATTTGCCTCGATGGTCTTTAATGCTTGCTCATCTTTTTCGACAACATGAACAAGTGTGGCGCCCCGAGAAAGTGACTCAAGGCCAATGGCCCCTGACCCTGCAAAGAGATCTAAAACCCGCAATCCCTCAAATGTTCCAAACTCAGAAGAGAGCGAAGAAAAAAGACCCTCGCGGGCACGATCGGATGTAGGTCTTGTAGCTTGTGCCACTGTTCCTAAATTTCTACCTTTTGCCACTCCAGCAATTATTCGCAACTACATCACCCTTTGTCTAAATAATCTACGGCTTGATCCTGTTGTAACTTTGCCAACTCTAACTTTAGAGCAGGATAGTTTTTTAGATCATTTTCCAGGGATATTAAATCGTTTGCATCTTCTCTGGCCTGTTCAATCAGTGCCTCATCTCGAAGAACTCGAAGTAATCGCAGATGCGATCTCGTTCCGGACTGAGATGCGCCTAAGACATCACCTTCACGTCTTTGCTCAAGGTCGATTCGTGAAAGCTCAAAACCATCCAGCGTTTTTGCAACTGCATCGAGACGCTCCCGTGCTGGAGATTCATCGACAGTTGCTGTAACTAGTAAACAAAGACCAGGAGACACACCGCGGCCTACACGACCTCGAAGTTGGTGCAGCTGGGATACGCCAAAGCGATCGGCATCCATAATTACCATGATCGTTGCATTAGCCACATCAACGCCTACTTCGATAACAGTGGTTGAAACTAAAACATCGATCTCACCATTTGAAAAAGCCTGCATAGTTTTTTCTTTTTCGTCGGCTGATAGGCGACCGTGTAGAACTGCAATTTTCAATCCTCTTAAAGCTCCTTGTGCAAGGGTCGGTGCAAGTTCCTCAACTGCAGAAATCTCATCTGTTTCTTCGCCAAATAAGAAATCTAAATCAGCATCTGCATTGGCCTCTTCATTGGCAGATATTCTGGGAGCCACGATGTAGGCCTGATGTCCCTGTGCGACTTCTTCCCTAATTCGCTCCCATGTTCGCTCTAAATAATGTGGTTTTTCTTTTACAGGAACTACATGGGTGGTTATCGGCTGGCGCCCTAGTGGCAGTTCGCGAAGTGTTGAAACATCTAAATCACCAAAAACCGTCATCGCCACAGTACGAGGAATTGGCGTTGCTGTCATAACCAATAAATGTGGAGGAAGGATCGCTTTCTCCTTAAGTGCATCACGTTGCTCAACACCAAAGCGATGCTGTTCGTCAACAACAATTAATCCAAGATTCTTAAAGGCAACTTTCTCCCCAAGTAGTGCGTGAGTTCCAATCACAATTCCGGCAACACCATCGGCAGCCATTGCAAGGGACTCTTTACGAGCAAGTGCGCTTTGGGAACCGGTCAAAAGTACTACTCGTGTCGCATTTTCATTTCCGCCCAACATTCCACCCTGAGCTAACTCTCCTAACAGTTTTGTAATAGTACGAAGGTGCTGTCCGGCTAGTACTTCAGTTGGTGCAAGTAGCGCTGTCTGTCCCCCACTATCTACAACTGAAAGCATTGCCCTTAAAGCAACAATTGTTTTCCCTGAACCGACTTCACCTTGTAGTAAGCGATGCATCGGATGAGACTGAGCTAGATCTGATTCAATCTCTTTGCTAACTTCTATTTGTCCTGCAGTTAGCTCAAATGGCAGTGACTTATCAAATGAATCTAGTAAACCACCGCTTACTTTCTTAATGGCAGTTGAATTTAATTTCTTAAGCTCATTGCGTCGTAAAACTAGTAAAGATTGAAGAAGAAAGGCCTCATCAAAAGTTAACCTCTCACGGGCTAGGTCAGCGTGTTCAAGATCTGCTGGTTGATGTAATTGAACCAGAGCCTGGTGCAAAGTCGGATAACTATGTTTTTCTCTAATCTTTTCAGGAAGAAAATCTTGAACTTCTTCTAACGATCCAATGGCTAGTTCAACGCACTGAGAGATTTTCCACGATGGTAGTTTTGATGAAGCTGGATATACAGGTAGGTACTTTCCGGCAAAACCTTCAACAGCTGTGTCTACATCAGAGCCATCAGGGATCAGTTCATAATCTGGATGTGTTAACTGTTTCTTATTGTTAAAAACGCCGATCTTGCCTGCAAATAAACCTTGCCTTCCAACCTTGAGATCTTTCTCGCGCCAAGCTTGATTAAAGAAGGTTAGCGAAAGTTTGTCGGTACCATCTGTTACTACAACTTCTAACATGCTTCCTTTTCGCCCTCGCATAGGTCTATTTGTTGCCGAGTAAATCTGCGCAAGGATTGTTGTCTCATCCCCTTCTCGAAGGGCGGAAATGTCAGATAGCTCCCCACGAACCATGTATCTGCGTGGATAGTGGCGCATGAGATCGCCAATATTTTTTATACCAAAACCGGTCTCGAGAACCTTCGCTGTCCGGTCTCCGATTACAGATGAGACCTTGTTCTCTAAAGTAGCCACGGGTTTATTCTCCCCTTTCTGAGGTTTGAGATCTTGAAATGATTGAGGATTGCCCACTCAAATTTTGTTGGAAAACCGCTCTCCTGGAGGTGTTTTCACGATTGGAAAGACAGGAATTGGCATCTGCCCCCGCTCTCGCGCTACCCTTACGCCCTGTTCACTTAGCACCGCGAGAGAACATGCACGAATCAAACATTTAAAGGAGTTCTGCCATGGCAGCAACATGCGATATCTGTGGCAAAGGCCCCAGCTTTGGTAACAACGTTTCACACTCACAGGTAAAGACTCGTCGTCGTTGGAATCCAAATATCCAACGCGTTCGCACACTTGTTGGTGGAAGCACTAAGCGTCAGAATGTATGTACTTCATGCCTAAAGGCTGGAAAAGTAGTTCGTTAATCTAGATTTCTCTTTATTGGAAATGGCGCCAGGTATCAGGCGCTTTTTTCATTTCAACACCAGAAACACCTTGCCCCGCAACTACGGTCCCGACCTTAAATCCATTGAGATCTACACCTGTAGCTAAGAAAATATGGTCTTCTCCTCCTGCAAATATCCACTGCCATACATCTACATCCTGACTATCAGCTATCTCTTTCAATGTTGCAAACTCTGGGTGTTCGGCAATTAACTTCTGGTCAAATTTTAATGCAACCCCAGATGCATTTGCCAATTGATTCGCCTGAATGATGAGCGCATCACTTACGTCACACATCGAATTCGCTCGCTTATTTGAAAACTCAATAGCAGATGCATAATCAACGGATGGTGCGCTGTATTCAGAAACTGCATGTAGGGCTAGATCATCCTCTAGATCCTTTTCAATTATAAAAAGTCCTGCAGCAGACCAACCAGGCAAAGAGGAAATATAAATTGAATCACCTACCTGCGCGCCAGCACGTGTAATTGGATTTTCAATATTTCCAATCGCCGTAATGGAGATAACTACACAGGGGCCTTTGGCAAGATCGCCACCAACAACATATGCCCCACAACTTGCTGCCTCGCGTGCAATTCCTTCTGCAAGATCTTCAATCCATTGCATACTCTCTTGACCAGTAAGTGTTATCGCAGCAACTAGATATCTTGGAGAACCACCCATTGCATAGACATCTGCCAAATTGGCTGCTGCAACTTTGCGACCAATATCAAATGCCCCGCTCCACTCAGTTCTAAAATGAGTTCCTTCTACGGCCATGTCGGTTGTGATGACGGTTCGATCAGTTGTAGAAACAACAGCGGCGTCATCACCGATTCCAATTTCGACCCCACGATGAGTCACGCCAAATATGCGCACTAAAGCAGAAATTACGCCCGCCTCATCAAAGTTCATACCACCTAGCCTAGCGAGCCCATTCGACTAGTGAGTAAGGGTTGTTCTGCGGTAGCGTTTGGGTCTGAACCAGAGAGGACTTCACATGTCAGTACAAGCTTTTATCTTGATCCAAACTGAAGTTGGAAAAGCAGCAGCGGTTGCAAATGCAGCGGCCAAAATTGCTGGCGTAACACTTGCTGAAGGAGTTACTGGTCCTTACGATGTCATCATGCGTGCAGAGGCTGACAGCATGGAAGAGTTTGGTCGACTTGTTTTAGCCAAAGTTCAAGGTGTGCCAGGAATTACTCGCACACTTACATGCCCTGTTACGCACTTAAGTTAAGAGTAATTAGTCCAACCACTTTAACTAGATTAATAACTAAGTAGATCTAGAAAGTAGTTCTATTAATCCTTTAGTGAAGAGTTAATCAACGCCGAGATCAACTCGGTATATTTCAAGCCACTAGCTGCCCATAGTTTTGGATAAACAGAGGTTCCCGTAAAGCCCGGCATTGTGTTTATCTCATTAATGATGATTTCACCCTGTTGGGTGTAAAAAAAGTCACAACGTGCCAGGCCCTGACAGCCCAAGGCGATAAAAGCTTGCTTGGCCTGATTCTGGATCTTGATTGAATCTGATTCGCTAATTTGGGCAGGAATTTGCACAGTAGTAGCACTATCCAAATACTTTGCTTCAAAGTCATAGAACTCAAAGGCAGGGCTTACGATGATCTCCCCAACAACTGAAGCTTGAACAACTCCATCACGCTCTAATACAGCGCACTCAATTTCGCGCCCTTGAATTGCTTGCTCTACCAAAACTTTGTCATCAAATGTGAAGGCAGCTTTTATAGCAGCTTCAAGTGAGTTAGCACTTTTGACTTTGTGGGTTCCTCTACTAGAGCCACCACTAGATGGTTTAACAAAGACAGGATAGGTAAGGCCGTCTGTCATTTTCTTCCAATTTAATCCAGTCACCTCAACACCTGGCGCAATTGTTAATCCAGATTTTTCAAAAACAGCCTTTGCAAACGATTTATCCATCGCGTGTGCTGAGGCTTCAACTCCACTACCAACATAGGCAATTCCAGAATTTTCAAGCATCTGTTGAATCTGTCCATCCTCACCAAATTCTCCATGCAAAACTGAGAAGACACAGTCAACATGCATCTTGGCTCCATTTAATTTAAAGCCATCTGGGGATAGTTCAATGTGGTTTTGATTTAATTCAATTGTAGGCATGGTTCCCTTAACTATTTCCAAGGGATGGTCATTTGGAAGTAAAACCCATTGACTAGATTTGGTAATTCCAATAAGAATTGGATCGAAGGCGTTTTTATCTAAGCCCGAAAGAACTCCAGCACCAGAAAGAGCTGAAACTTCATGCTCACTGCTGGGACCGCCGCAGATAATGGCGATCTTTTTTTTCGTCATTGAATGAAATTCTCAGATTTGATACTTATCTCCATAAGTCGATCTAATGCCTGTGATGGAGTTATCGCCTCAGAGACCACATCTGCTACTGCCTCAATCACCGGTACCTCAACTCCCACACGGTGGGCGATCTCTAGTACTGCACTGGAAGATGCAACTCCCTCAACGGTTTTTGCAACATCTCTTCTGGCAATTGCCATTGAACCACTTCGCCCTAGAACTTCACCAAAAGTTCTGTTACGAGATAGAGGAGAACCACAACTTGCAACTAAATCTCCCATGCCTGCTAAACCTGCTGCGCTAAGTGGATCGGCTTTATGAGCTGCACATAATCTTGCCACTTCGTTAAGTCCTCGCGTGATCAACATTGCCTGAGTGTTTTCACCCAAATTCATTCCAATTGACATACCAACAGCAAGTGCAATTACGCTTTTAATTGCTCCAGCAAGCTCGCAACCTAAAACGTCGACTGATGGATAAACGCGATAGTAAGGAGTCGAAAACAAATGTTGCACTTTTTCTGCCAGAGCCATGGTCGGTGCGGCAGCAATTGCACCTGCGGGTTGTCGCAATATAAGTTCATTGGCAAGATTTGGCCCAGTAATAATTGCCACGTTTTTTGTCTCTAAAACCTGCTCAATTATTTCAGTCATTCGAGATAAAGAGCTCTCTTCGATTCCCTTTAACGTACTTATATATGTTGCATTGGGTTGAACCAAAGTTTTCCACTGCACAAGGTTTTGGCGCAACGCCTGTGCCGGAATTGCAATGACATAGATATTGGAATACTCCATGGCTTCTTTAAGATCTACAGTGGCTTTCAAACCAACTGGCAAAACATTCTCACCTAGATATTTAGAGTTGGTATGAGATTTGTTTATTTCATCGACAACCTTTTGATCGCGGCCCCAAATAAGGACGTGGTTGCCCGCATCACTTAGAACTTGCGCCAAAGTTGAGCCCCATTGACCGGCGCCCAATACGACTACTTTGCTCATTTCTTCCTTGCCTTCTTAAAGTTTCCTGTTCGAGGTAGATCTGAGTTATGGGGATCAAAAATCTCCACTGGCCTTTTTTCTCCTCGCAGCTCTTCTAGTAAGTCAGTGATCGCTCGCATTGCAAAGGCTGTTGCCTCGGTGAGTGCGACCGGATCATTCTCTTTTCCATACCAAGGTGAAAAATCTAGCGCCTTACCAGCCAAGATCTTAATTTCAGTACGCGGAAAGAGCTTAATTTTCTTTTCATACGTTGGCATAACTATCTGGGAACCCCATTGGGCTACTGGAATGACAGGGGTTTTTGTAATGATGGCAAGACGGGCCAGACCGGTTTTGGCAACCATGGGCCATCCTTCAGGGTCCCTGGTCAATGTACCTTCAGGGTAAACGCCAAGGCAGTGGCCGGCCTCAAGCAATTTAACTGCATGCTGTACGGCCTTAGCAGCATCTTTACTCTCTCGAACCACAGGCACTTGGCCAGCGGCTAAAAGGAGTTTGCCGATAACTGGAATCTTGAAGACTCCCTCTTTGCCAATGAAGCGAGGTGCGCGACCATTTGCAAATAGAAAGTAACCAAAGAAAAGTACATCCATATAGGAAAGATGATTACTTGCAATAATGATTTTCCCGGACTTTGGAATGTTCTCACTTCCACGCCAATTTTTCTTTGAGACTGAATTTAAAAGTGGTATCAATACAGATGCTATGAACCTGATCGTCTTATTTGAACCTAATGGTTTGCCGGAAGGAGGGGCATAAGACACCTTGTAATCGGCCATAACGTAAATACTAGTCAATTACAGTAAAAACGGGGCTAGCAGATGCTAGCCCCGCCTAGAAATCTTTACAGATTTACTTCTTCTTAGCTTTTTTTGCTGGTTTACGAGCGGCTGGCTTTGCTTTCTTAGCAACCTTTTTTACGCTCTTTTTAGCCGACTTCTTTGCTGCCTTTTTTGGTGCCGCTTTTTTAGCAGCTGCCTTTACGACCTTAGGTTCTGGCTTTGGAGCAGGCCCCAACTTGCGCTCACCTGAAATTACATCCTTGAGTCCCTTTGCAGGTAGAAAGCGAGCCTTCTTTGATGCTTTGATTTTGATCGTCTCGCCAGTAAATGGGTTGCGTCCCATACGTGCTTTGCGATCTACTTTCTTAAACTTACCAAAATCATTAATCATCACATCTTCGCCCTTTGAAAGACTGCGAACGATTGTGTCGAAAACGATGTCTACAGCATGTGCTGCTTCTTTCTTGCTGTCATTGAAATGTGGTGCAAGCGCCGCAATGAATTGGGCCTTATTCATAGAAATCCCCTTATTACGCGTAAATAGTTAAGCAATTGCTTAACTTGTGGTCAAAACTTACGCGCAATATTGGGGTGATACGGCCTTTGATTAGGGCGTGTCGCAGTAATTTATTTTTCACAAATTAATCAAAAACTTCATTTTTTATGCGTAGAAAACTCTCAAGAAGAGATTTAGAGTATGAAACAATGTACTCACCCTTCCCAAAAAACCGTTGATTTACGCTTGTTTTTCGGGATTTACTACGACTTAATTGGCAAAGTTTTTGGCTTTAGAGATGTCCGAGCCTTTTCAAATGAATCTATTGCTTCGGTTTGTTTCATTGTTAGACCAATGTCATCCAAGCCTTCCATCAAACGCCAACGAGTGTAATCATCGATCGCAAATGGTAGTGACTTACCTAAATAGCTCACAGAGCGGGTTTCAAGATCCACAGTAATCGGAGTACTTGGATCTGATTCAATGGCTGCCCAAAGGGCTTCTACCTCTGCGATGTCAAGAATTACTGTCAGTAAACCACCCTTGAGTGAATTCCCACGAAAGATATCTGCAAATCGGCTTGAGATCACAACTTTGAATCCGTAGTTTTGAAGAGCCCATACAGCGTGCTCACGCGATGAGCCAATTCCAAAATCTGCCCCCGCGACAAGTACTGTTCCATTTTTGAAAGCACCTTGATTGAGCACAAATTCAGGATCGTTGCGCCAGGCTGCAAACAAACCGTCTTCGAACCCGCTTCTAGTTACTCGCTTTAAATATACGGCGGGGATAATTTGATCCGTGTCAACGTTGCTGCGGCGTAGAGGTACTCCGGTACCTATGTGCTGAATAAATTTTTCCATTTCTATTCTCCTTAGAGATCCGCTGGCGATGAAAGTGTTCCGCGCAATGCTGTTGCCGCAGCAACCAATGGACTTACTAAGTGAGTTCGCCCGCCCTTGCCTTGACGACCTTCAAAATTGCGATTGGAAGTTGATGCAGATCGCTCACCAACTGCAAGCTGATCAGGGTTCATACCAAGGCACATTGAACAACCAGCATTTCGCCATTCAGCTCCAGCATCGATAAATGTCTTATCCAATCCTTCAGCTTCTGCTTCAAGACGAACTCGAGCAGAGCCTGGCACAACTAACATGCGCAGTGAAGATGCTATTTTTTTGCCCTTTAAAATTTCGGCTGCTGCTCGAAGATCTTCAATGCGTCCGTTTGTGCATGAACCCAAAAAGACCGTGTCGATACTGATCGACTTCAAAACTGTTCCGGCCTCTAGGCCCATATACACAAGTGCCCGTTCTGCAGCTGTTCGCGCTTCTGTATCGGTTATATCGGCAGGGTTTGGAACTTTTCCACTTAGTGGCAAGCCTTGTCCCGGATTTGTTCCCCAGGTAACAAAAGGCTCCAAATCATTAGCATCTAGGCTAACTTCGACATCAAATTTTGCGTCTTTATCAGTAAACAATGTAGACCAGTATGCAACTGCGGCATCAAAATCCTCAGGTGCGTGAGGCTTTCCCTTGATGTAATCAAAAGTAGTTTGATCAGGAGCAATCAGTCCTGCTCGAGCACCAGCCTCGATAGACATGTTGCAGACTGTCATGCGTGACTCCATAGAGAGTGCGCGAATGGCACTACCGCGATATTCAATGACATAACCCTGTCCACCGCCGGTACCAATCTTTGCGATGACTGCAAGAATAATATCTTTTGAACTTACTCCTGGCTTGAGAGATCCTTCAATGTTAATTGCCATAGTTTTTGGCCGCTGCAAGGGTAATGTCTGAGTTGCCAAAACATGCTCAACTTCAGATGTTCCAATTCCAAAGGCTAGTGCGCCAAAAGCACCGTGCGTGGAGGTGTGTGAATCTCCACAAACAATAGTCATTCCTGGTTGTGTGATACCAATCTGAGGTCCTACTACGTGAACAACACCTTGATCCTTATCGCCGAGAGAGTGGATTCGAATTCCAAACTCTTTACAATTTGCACGTAATGTATCTACTTGCAGTTTTGATACAGGATCTGCAATCGGCTTATCAATATTTAGTGTCGGAACATTATGATCTTCAGTTGCGATAGTTAGATCTGCTCGACGAACTTTACGGTTAGTTAGGCGCAGTCCATCAAATGCTTGTGGGCTAGTTACTTCATGAATTAAATGCAGATCGATGTACAACAGATCGGGTTCACCTTCAACTTGGCGAACAATATGTTCTGCCCAAATCTTCTCCGCTAACGTTTTACCCACGGCGACTTGCTCCTTTTCCTATCCCATTTGCTGTATCACATAATGGGATGTTAATATCACTCTGTGAACAAGAAGAATAGCGGAGTTGGCGTATTAGATAAAGCCGTAGCTATTTTAAGCACCTTGGAGTCAGGACCTCACTCGCTGGCAGAGTTAGTAGCAGCCACAGGGATCGCTCGTCCGACCGCCCACAGACTTGCCGTAGCACTTGAGTTTCATCGATTGGTTGCCAGAGATCTGACGGGACGTTTTATTGTCGGACCTCGTTCCGGGGAATTAGGCGCAGCCGCTGGAGAAGATCGCTTACTTGCCGCCGCCTCTCCGGCTCTATCGGCGCTTCGCGATGCAACTGGTGAGAGCGCCCAGTTATACCGTCGCCAAGGCGATATTCGCATCTGTGTTGCAGTAGCAGAGCGTTTGTCTGGTCTTCGCGACTCAGTGCCCGTAGGTGCAGCTTTAACAATGCAGGCAGGCTCTGCGGCGCAGATACTTCTTGCGTGGGAAGACTCTGAAAAAATTCACCGCGGCTTAGCCAATGCTCGATTTACTGCAACACAACTCTCGGCCGATCGCCGCAGAGGATGGGCGCAATCTGTAGGAGAGCGCGAAGCTGGCGTTGCCTCTGTATCAGCCCCGGTGCGCGGGCCTAATGGAAAAGTAATTGCGGCGGTAAGCATAAGCGGCCCGATCGAACGTCTAGGACGTCAACCTGGCCGCATACATGCTGCTGCAGTTGTTGCTACTGCTGCTCGTCTGACTGAACACCTAGCTCGCGAATAACTCTAGAGATCACCGAAAAGGAAAAACCCTTTCGCTGAAGAAGAGATTGAATTCTTCTAATCTGGACATCTGATTCCAGGCGGCTCATCGTTGAGTACTTACGCATTCCAAGTGAAAATGCTGTCCGATACTCCGACTCATCATCTATCTCATCCAAAGCCTCATCGATGCTGTTTTGATCAACTCCACGAGTTCGAAGTTCACTTGCAATAATGCGCTTTGAGATTTTCTTTGCGTTATGGCGGGACTGTGTCCACGCCTTTGCAAATTCAGCATCATTAATTAGGCCAGCTTCTTGAAGCCGAAAAATCGTTGCTTGGGCTACTTCATGATCGATTCCACGCTTTTTTAAGTGGGCCAGAATCTCACCCTTACTCTTTGCGCGAGCCACTAATGCATTTAATGCAATCGTGTGCGCAATCGAGTAAGGGTCAGAATCCTGATCAACTTTTACGTAATCAAGCATGATTGCTTAGAAATCAACCTCTGATGTGGCCTCATCTATTGCTGCAACCAACTCTGGATCAACCTCAACGGCCACAAAATGGCCTCGAAACTTGCCTTCAATTTCATTGGCTAGATCTGGGTTATCAAGAAGGAATGCACGGGCATTTTCCTTACCTTGACCCAATTGATCGGCTTCATATGTGTACCAAGCTCCGGCCTTCTTAACAACGCCGATCTCAACACCCATATCGATCAATGAGCCTTCGCGTGAAATACCTGTTCCATAAATGATGTCGAACTCTGCCTGCTTAAATGGTGGAGCCATTTTGTTTTTAACAACCTTAACGCGCGTACGGTTACCAACAGATTCGGTACCATCCTTAAGAGTTTCAATTCGGCGAATATCCAAACGAACTGAAGCATAAAACTTAAGTGCCTTACCGCCAGTTGTTGTCTCAGGAGAGCCAAAGAATACGCCGATTTTTTCACGCAACTGGTTAATAAAGATCGCAGTTGTCTTGGATTGGTGCAGAGCTCCAGTGATTTTACGAAGTGCCTGAGACATCAAGCGAGCCTGAAGACCCATATGAGAGTCGCCCATCTCGCCTTCAATTTCGGCGCGAGGAACAAGGGCTGCTACAGAGTCAACTACGACAAGGTCTAGTGCACCGGAACGAATTAACATGTCCATAATCTCAAGTGCTTGCTCGCCTGTATCAGGTTGTGAAACAAGTAGCGCATCAATGTCGACACCAAGCTTCTTGGCATACTCTGCATCAAATGCAAGCTCTGCATCGATGAATGCACAGATACCGCCAGCTTTTTGAGCGTTTGCAATTGCATGCAAAGTCAAAGTTGTCTTACCTGATGACTCCGGTCCGTAAATCTCAACGATTCGACCACGAGGAAGTCCACCGATACCAAGTGCAATGTCTAAAGCAATTGAACCTGTTGGAATAACTTCAATGACTGCATTTTGTCGATCAGACATTTTCATAACTGAGCCCTTACCAAATTGACGTTCGATCTGGGCTAGGGCTGTGTCTAACGCTTTTTGGCGTTCGTTGTTGGCTTTATCTTGTGCACCTTCATTTGCTTTGTTGCTTTTTTCAGTAGCCACTTACATTCCTTTCGATAGAACGTCCTGCTTTGTGCAGTTCGTTTGGTGTCGGCCCAGAAGGTACGGAGACCCAACGACGGACCGCTTCAACTCGAGTTCGAGTGTGGAGAAACGGGCGGAAGTTGGAACCGCTCTGGCTGAACGATGCAATTGCTTGCAACGTAGTCAATTCTATCCGAACATCTGTTCGAAAGGTAACAGGTGCCGCTGACAAATTTGGCCGTGTCGCAGCTTTAATCAACGACCATACTTACCCCCGTGCTGATCCTTTTGCCCCCGAGTGAGAAGAAGGCAGAGGTCAAGGGGCCCGCAATTACTGTCTACACGGGGGTCCTATATCAGGGGCTGGGATGGGCCAGTCTTCCAAAGGCTGCTCAAAACCGTGGAGCCAAATCAATCACCATTATCTCTGCAAAGTATGGAGCTATCTCTCCAACAACGATTATCGGCCCGTATAAGGAGAAAATAGATAACAAGAAGATGCGGCCCTTGGTAAGTGCAAAGCTAGATCAACATAGCGCCGAGTTGATTATTGATTGTCGATCATCAACCTATCAAAGCACATGGCCCTCCCCTATTGAAAAGACGGTGGAGATTAAGGTCTACACGAAAGTTGGATCAGTTAAAAAAACAATTACACACATGTCTAAGAAAACCAGAGGTGAAGTAGTCCGCGCGGTTTTGCTCTCTAAAGTTGTTCCTAAGGATCCTGAGCAGTTGAAACAGATTGTAAAGGAAAGCTTTAACTGTAAGTTAATAAAAGGTGGTCTTGCCACACCTTGGATACTTGAGCTCTATATTTGATTTAAGCGATACGAGCGGTTCGCTTGATCAAATCTACTGTTAGCTCTGGATAGTTCCACATGATCACGTGAGCACAGTTTTCAACAACAATCCACTGTGCATGCTCGGGTGCAACTTCTCGTTTTTGAGCAATGTTTTCGGGCAACGTAAGGTCATAATCACCAAAGACAATAGAGACATCTACAGAGGGATCAATCTTAGAATCAAATTTTTTCCCAAGTAGACCTCTCCATGTAGGCATGTAACCCTTTGAAGTAGCCATTGCAATTACCGAGTCCCGGCAGGATTCAAAACTTAACTCTCTCCATAAGTGCGTAATTTTTTTGTAGCCCAGTGCCTTTAGGGCAGGTATTTGATATGCGAGACGCATAAAATAACGAGAAATCTTTGCCAGAATTCGGGCAAGCAAACTTGGTGGAAACTTGGATCTCGGCACTTGGTGCCAAAGACCGGCAGGTGCTAAGGCCGTCACACTGGTAACGCTTTTTGGAGCTACAGCGCCCATCTCTAAAGCAATCCATCCCCCCAATGAATTTCCTGCAACGTGCATCTTGGAAACATTATGTTTGCTCTGCATCGTCGAAATAATCGAGCGGGCTAATGATTTTGGATCAAGGGCCTCATTCTCAGCTAAATCCGCTTCTCCATGTCCTGGCAGATCAAGGGTATAGACAGTGAAATCTCTTTTGAGTTGTGGCAGTAGTGACTTCCAAATACTTCCTGCAGATCCAAGTCCATGCACAAGAACAAGAGCAGGTAGTTTTTCATTCTCAGTAAAGACTGTTGCTTCGATCGGCATTACTAATACCTGTATTTTTCTGTCTGCACTGGATGGGCCTTACAAACTGCCTTCCAAATGACATCTGGTTCAAAGCCAGCGTTTAACGCTTCATTAACTGTCTTACTTCCAAGTTCAGATATGGCGATATCTGATGAAAAAGATGGAGCCCATGTTTGCCCAAAAGAAAGCGTAATGCGCTCACGCAAATCAGAGATGCGCACTATTGATAATCGCTTCTGCCTGTTGTCGTGATTGTGTAGGAGTCAAGGGATGTATAGCTTGTCCGATCAACCATCGAATCGTTATTTCGGAGGCAACTGGGTTTGCAACAACCAAGGAAATTGCAGCCGAAACAGCCTTCCATAATCGATCTTCTTGAGCACCGAGTAACAGAGTCAAACTCTCGGGGTCTGTTTTTCGCATGTTGGCTAAAGCCAAATCTTGGCTCACCTGAATCGAAAGTTTTTCTAAAGCATCAACGGCTGTTTTGCTTTCTCTTGCCAGAACCACAAACCGTTCCGTTTCTGATTCACAGAGAGCCCGAACAACGCTGTCTTTATCGCGGTAATGATTGTATAAAGTTGCCCGTGAAACCTGGGAAATATCTGCAATTTCAATCATTGACATCTTTTTTAATCCTACGGTTGCAATTAATGCTTTTGCACCTTCAAGAATTGCTACTTGTGTACGGCGATGATTTGCTACTTGAGGCGCGTACTTATCAAGCGGCATCGACAACAGTGAGAGTGAGTCCCTCTCGGCTCTTAAGCTCTACTGATACTTCACTAAAGACCCCGGATAACGTAAGACCTAGCGCAGAACAAATTGCACTTAAAAGTTCAGAAGATGCCTCTTTTTGGCCGCGCTCAACTTCTGATAAGTATCCAAGTGAAACTCGCGCATCACGTGCAACATCTCGCAATGTTCGTCCTTGATCAGTTCGTGCGGTACGAAGGATTTGACCAACAGCATCACGTACTAGAACCATCGTCATTCCTTTCTTGCGACCGTATAAATCCGTTAACAAACTAAACTCGAGTATTAAGGATACGCGCAAAGGCGGCAATCGCGCTTGATGTAGCCGCGTTTCGCACAGTTTCACGCTCACCTGGCAGGGCAAGTTCAGTTGTTTGGTTAATCGGCCCCCTTATTGATACCCAGACAGTTCCAGCCATATGGGAACCAACTGGACCGGGACCGGCTACTCCTGTCGTCGCAATCGCCCACGTTGTGCCAAAAGTTTGTATCGCACCTTGTGCCATTGCCTCTACCACCTGCTCACTTATAGACGAGTACTGACTAATAAGTTTAGGGTCAACTTTTAGGTGGGCAACTTTCACTTCATCACTGTATGCAGTTAAGCCACCAACAAAGACATCTGATGCACCAGAAATTCGCACCAGAGTAGAGCTGATATATCCACCAGTAATTGATTCAGCGGTACTTAAAGTTTCACCGCGTTGACGCAATACATCGATGATTTGGGCAACTAAGCCATCGTTCTCATCTGATCGCATCACAGTTAGTTCTTTCTTTTTGCTAATTTGGTGAATTTGGAGACATTGCAGACTTTACATAATAAATACCCGTAAAGATAGTCAGGATAATCGCGATATACATAAATCCATCTCTAAACCAATATAAAGATGAACTAAGTGGAAGAACATAAAAACCAACTCCAAAGGACTGCATCATCGCCTTAATCTTTCCTCCCTTGTTGGCAGGAATGACTCCACGTTTTAGAACGACAACTCTCAAAATCGTTATTCCTATTTCCCTGCTCAAGATTACTATGGTGATCCACCAAGGCATTCTGTTTAAAATAGAAAGTGAAACCATTGCCGTTCCAATCATGAATTTATCGGCAATAGGGTCCAAAAACTTTCCAAGCTCTGTAACAGCGCCGCGACTTCTAGCAAGTTTTCCATCTAAAATGTCGGAAAGACCTAGAATAAAAAATATTCCCCATGAAATGTACTGCCACGTCGGATCATCGCCCCCATTTTTAAACAATGTGAATGCACCTACAGGCACAAATGCCACACGTAAGACTGTGATTAGATTTGGTGTAACAAATTTTGGAATATTCATAAGGGCTTTGCAACCAAGTCCGCACCCATTGAGTCAATTACAACTGCATCAACATACTGGCCAACTAAAAAATCTGTTCCAATGAAGGTTGTGGTTCCATCGACTTCAGGGCCTTGATGAGCGGCTCTGCCTTCTTGTAAATCTTGGTCTTCAATCAAGACGCGTATAGATTCGCCTATTCGAGCCTGTGCGCGCAGTGAAACCATTTCATCAGCTAGAGAAGACAAAGTTTCAACTCGTTGTGCAATAACCACTTGATCAATTTTATCTGTGTGATTAAGGGCCTCTGTATTATCTTCATCTGAGTATCCAAAAATTCCAACAGCATCAAGTTTTGCTTGGGTAATGAACTTAGCTAGATCATCAAAATCTTCTTGAGTTTCCCCCGGAAAGCCCACAATAAAGTTAGAGCGGATGCCGGCTTCTGGAGAGAGGGCTCTGATTTGATTAATCAAATGTAAGAACTTATCGGCATCACCAAAGCGTCGCATACGTCGTAGAACGGTTGGACTTGTGTGTTGAAAAGATAAGTCAAAATAAGGTGCAACTTTCTCTGTTGCAATCATCGCTTGAAGCAGAGTCGGTCGCATCTCTGCGGGCTGCAGGTAGGAAAGGCGCACCCTTTCAACACCTGATAACGCCGCTATCTCAGGAAGAATTTTCTCCATAAGTTGTAAATCACTTAAATCTTTACCGTATGAAGTTGTATTTTCACTGACCAAGAACAGCTCGGTTACTCCATTTTCTGCCAGCCACTGCGCTTCTTTAATGATGTCGGTTGGCCTACGCGAAACAAAGGAGCCTCGAAAATAGGGAATCGCGCAAAATGAGCATCTACGATCACAACCTGAAGCAATCTTTAACGGTGCCCAAGGCGCTGCGCCTAAGCGCTTTCTTGAGAACTCTTCGACCTCTTGGGAGTTGGCGCGATCTGCTGGTGCAATAGGAAGCAATGCACGGCGATCACGTGGGACATGCGGAGCGTGGGATTGACCAGAAACGATTGCCTGAAGGCGAGCTGAAATATCTTTATAGTCATCAAAACCTAAAATTGCATCCGCCTCTGGAAGAGCCTGTGCCAATTCATTTCCATACCGCTCAGCCATGCAACCAACAGCTACAACTGCGCGAGTAACTCCATGCCCCTTTAGTAAATTTGCTTCAAGTAGAGCATCTACAGAGTCTTTCTTTGCAGATTCAATGAATCCACAGGTATTTACAAGTGCAACCTCTGCTGATTCAACATCTTCTACCAGTGTCCAACCGTCGGCCTCTAGTCGTCCGGCCAATTCTTCAGAATCAACTTCATTGCGCGCGCAGCCCAAGGTTACAACTGCAACAGTGCGCTTCATTTGCGCGATCTTACCTTGTTTAAAGGCTTTAGGAATCTAATCCGTAGGTTACGGTCACTACCTGGCCAGATGTGCCAATAGGTGGGATGGTTTTTCCATTGACTCTTAGATCAATAGCCCCAGCGTCGCCCACTTTGAGGGTCAACTCTGAAGTTGATGAATAAATTTTTTCCTCACCTTTTTCTATCTGACCGTCAAAAAGAGTTACTCCCGCTTCATCACTTATAAGCAAATAGCTTCTAGCTCTAGTTGCGGTGATCACAATCTCAACCTTAGTTCCATCCGAAATCGTCTCAGTCTGTTCAGCTGCTGGTGTAGTTGTTGTCGACGTTGGAATCGGTGATTCAGAATTACTTACAAATTGAACCTGCACCAATCCAATGACCAATAGTGAAGCGATTGAAATTCCAGCGAGAACTTTCCAAGAAACTTTGCGAGGCTCGCCAGGTACTTCCATTAGTGAGTTTTCTACCCAAAGATCTTGGATGGAACGAACTGACTGGCCTTGTTCCATTTCATATGCATCTAATAATGGTTGTGGATCAACGTTAAGCTTCTTTGCAATATTTCTAATGTGTCCGCGAGCATACGTTTCACCACCACAATTGGTGAATTCATCTGATTCCATTTCACGCAATAAGGCGCCGCGAATATTTGTTCCGTCCGAAAGGTCGTCAATACTAAGGCCCGCATCTCTGCGCGCCTTAGAAATCATTGCACCTAGGGACATTGAAACCTCTTAAATCGATCCATAGATCTAGCGGACCTCAAATTGTAAGGTCAGTAACGACACGGGCACAACGAAATTGGTGTGAATAGATGGGGTGAATCGTCCCCCATTTGGAGGCATTTGAATTATCTCTTGCCAATCAGGCGTAACTATTAAATCTTAGTAATCTCGCAGAGTCGCCAGGACGGAATCGAGCTCGTCGGCTTTGACTAAAACTGTTCTGGCTTTTGAACCCTCTGAAGGACCTACGATTCCCCTCGACTCCATTAAATCCATGAGACGCCCGGCTTTTGCGAAACCAACTCTGAGTTTTCTCTGCAACATTGATGTCGAACCAAACTGAGTTCCAACAACTAACTCAACTGCTTGACACAAAATATCTAAATCATCACCAATTTCTTTGTCAACCATCTTTGGATGGTTCTGTGGCGCAGTTACATCATCGCGATAACGCGGCTTTAACTGTTTCTTAACATGGTTTGTGACTGCCTCTATTTCGCGTTCAGATACATAAGCACCTTGTATTCGTATCGCACGGCTTGCCCCCATAGGAATAAACAAACCATCGCCTTGACCAACCAGTTTTTCTGCGCCAGGGGTATCAAGAATTACACGACTATCTGCTAAAGAACTAGTAGCAAAAGAAAGACGAGAAGGTACATTTGCTTTAATTAAACCTGTGACTACATCTACAGATGGTCTTTGAGTGGCAAGTACTAAATGAATTCCAGCAGAGCGTGCCAGCTGAGTTATTCGCACTACTGACTCTTCAACTTCTCTTGCTGCTACCATCATCAAATCTGCAAGTTCATCGATTATCACCAATAGGTAAGGGTATGGCTCAACAGTTCGATCACTACCTTCTGGCACAACTACTTTGCCTGCTCGTACAGCTTTATTAAAGTCATCTATATGTCTAAAACCAAAGGTGGATAGATCTTCATAGCGCAGATCCATCTCACGGACTACCCATGTAAGGGCGTCTGCAGCTTTCTTTGGATTTGTGATGATTGGTGTAATCAAATGTGGAATTCCTTCATAGGCCGTGAGTTCCACACGCTTTGGATCGATTAAAACCAATCGGACATCATCTGGAGTTGATCGCATCAAAATTGATGTAATCATCGCATTTATCATTGAAGATTTTCCTGCACCAGTTGCACCTGCCACTAGTAAATGCGGCATCTTTGCAAGATTTGCGCAAACGAAATTACCCTCGACGTCCTTACCCAAAGCCACCAACATTGGGTGAAGATCCTGTCCTGCAACTGTTGATCGCAAGACATCTCCTAGAGCAACTATCTCTCGATCAGCGTTTGGAATTTCAATTCCAACTGCAGATTTGCCTGGGATCGGTGAAAGTATGCGAACATCACTGCTGGCAACGGCATAAGAAATATTCTTTGCTAGAGCGGTGATGCGTTCAACTTTTACGGCGTTTCCAAGTTCAACTTCATATCGGGTGACAGTTGGACCACGCATAAATCCCGTAACCTGTGCATCAATTTCAAACTGTAAGAAGACTTCCGTTAGAGCTGCGACAACAGCTTCATTGGCTTTGCTTTTCGCTTTTGATGCAGGGCCAGTCCGCAAGAGATCTGGTGCTGGAAGTTCATAGTTACTGTCGGCCGTTAGTAGCAACTGTACGGGTCTGCGGTTACTAGATGTTCTTTCGGATTTATTGGCAACTTGAGCTGCTGGTACTTCAACGGTGAACTCTTCATCAAAAGATTCCTCGTCTAAGTCTTCCTCTTCTTCGTCCTCATATTCTTCACCGTGTTCATTCCATGCAGCAACAATCGGAGTTTCAAAAGGTGGTGTATCAGTGATCTCAAAGTCAGATTCAACTCGAGCCTTACGCTCTGGTCGTTTATTCCAAAGCCATTTACTTGTCCCTGTAAATCTAGAGATGAGCTGTGAGACTGGTGTTGCAGTTATTACCAAAATTGCAAACAAAAGAACAATAATCAAAATTGGGTAAACCAGGACAGATGTCATCAAAGAAACTAGTGGTGTTGATACTGCATATCCAAGCCAACCTCCGCCCTCTCGCATGGCGGTTGCTCCCGTTCCAACTGAGCCATTAATCAAGTGAGCTAAACCTGTTGTAGAAAGTAAAAGAGTAAAGGTTCCAACAATGATTCGACCTGTTGCTTGTGAATCATCTGGAACTCGAAATAACCTAATTGCAAAATAAATCAAAAGTAGTGGAGTTAAAATACCCAAACGACCAAAGCCTCCGTAAATTACGGAATAGACATTGCGTCCAACAATATTGTCTGCATTAAACCAAGTACCAGCTGTGGCAATTAACGCCAAAATCAAAATCAAAAAAGCAATACCATCGCGTTGATGGGCAGGATCTAAATCTCGTGCTCCACGGGCTAAAAATCGAACAGAGTTGCCTAAGGCTTTTGCAAAGAATCGCCATATCGAAGTAGCTGCACGAGTGAAGGCAGTGCCTATCGACTTAGAGGAGCTCCTTGATTTTTTTCTTTTTGCCACACGAGCGATCTTAAAGGTTGAGTAAAACCTTACCCACTAGGCTCGCCGCCCAATTAGAGGGTTGCCTATACCTCAATGACTACAGGAACGATCATCGGCTTACGTCGATGTTCTCCCCCAACCCATCCACCTATCGTCTTTCTTACTATTTGTGAAAGTTGGTGTGTTCCATTTATGCCATCTGCAACGGCTCGTTCCAGTGCTTTTTCAATCCGTAGTTTTACTTCATCAAACATGGCTTCATCTTCATTAAATCCTCGTGCATGAATATCTGGTCCGGCAACTATTTTTCCACTTTGTGAATCAACTACAACCACACAGGAAATAAATCCCTCTTCGCCAAGAATTCTGCGATCCTTCAATGAGCTTTCAGTTATATCACCAATGCTTTGACCATCAACAAAGACAAAGCCACAAGGGACTGCGCCTACAACTTCAACTTCATGATTTACCATGTCAAGCACGACGCCATTATCAACAATCAATGCATTACTCCGTGCAACTCCTGATTCAATAGCCAATTCCGCATTAGCTTTTAAATGGCGCCACTCTCCATGTATCGGCATAACATATTTTGGTTTTACTATGTTGTAGCAATATAGAAGTTCACCTGCTGCCGCATGGCCCGAAACGTGAACCATTGCATTAGCTTTATGGACTACTTTTGCACCGAATCGAGTGAGTTCATTTATGATTCGAAAGACTGAATTCTCATTTCCAGGGATCAAAGATGAAGCCAAAATTACTGTATCGCCCTCACCCACGCGTATCTGGTGATCACCGTTTGCCATTCTAGAAAGGGCTGCCATGGGTTCACCTTGTGAACCTGTGCAGATTAAAACAACATTGTCATCAAATTGATCCAGTTCTTTAGCATCAATGACAAGGTCGGCTGGAACTTTCAAGTAACCCATTTCTTCGGCAATCTTCATATTGCGAACCATAGAACGACCTATAAAGACAACCTTGCGTCCATGAAGTTCGGCGATATCAATTACTTGCTGAACTCTGTGAATGTGCGATGAGAATGATGCAACGATTACTCTTCGCCTCGTCGATGAAATAACTCGATTAAGAGCTGGCATGATTTCACGCTCTGATGGCGTGAATCCTGGCACATCAGCGTTAGTGGAATCGACCATAAATAAATCCACACCTTCTTCACCCAGGCGCGCGAATGTTCGCAAATCAGTAATGCGACCATCAAGTGGCAACTGATCCATTTTAAAGTCACCTGTTGCTAATACTCGACCTGCACCTGTATTGATAACAACTGCCAATGCATCTGGAATTGAGTGATTTACTGCAACAAACTCCAAAGTAAATGGTCCAATATCTTCAACGCCGCCTTCTTTAACAACTCGGGTCAACGGTGAGATTCGATGCTCTTTTAACTTGGCGGTAATTAACGCAAGTGTTAGAGCAGAGCCATAGATTGCAATATCACCACGTTCTCTTAACAAGTAAGGAACTGCTCCGATATGGTCTTCGTGGCCATGGGTTAGGAAAATTCCCACAACATCATCTAAGCGGTCTCGAATGTATGAAAAATCGGGCAAAATCAGATCAATTCCTGGTTGATTATCCTCTGGAAACAAAACTCCACAGTCAACAATTAGAAGTTTGGATTTATATTCAAAGACGGTCATATTTCGACCGATCTCAGTTAGACCACCTAGAGCAACAATGCGTAAGCCACCATCAACCAGCTTAGGTGGGGTATTTAAGTTTGGGTGAGGATGATTCATTATTTAACGTTTACGCCACCGGCGCGAAGATCATCGCGCAACTGCGCTATTTGCGCATCTGTTGCATCGACGAGCGGTAGACGCGTGTGGCCACCTGGCAAACCCATTAAGTTAAGTGCAGCTTTTGTAAGGATTGCACCCTGTGTTCGGAATGTGCCTGTATACACGGGCAAAAGTTTTTGGTGAATCTCTAATGCTCGAGAGGTATTTCCGGCAAACCATGAATCTAGAAGTTCTCGCAGATCTTTACCTACCGTGTGGCCACAAACCGATACGAAACCAACAGCGCCGACAGAAAGCAGAGGCAGATTTAGAATGTCATCGCCTGAATAAACAGGAATTCCGCAACGCTTGATTACCCAAGAAGTTGATGCAACATCCCCTTTGGCATCTTTAAGAGCAACAATGCGGGGGTGTTCTGACAAGCGCACGATTGTTTCGGGTTCGATAGGAACACCAGTTCTTCCAGGAATGTCATACATCATCATTGGAAGATCTGTTGCATCTGCAACTGCAAGAAAGTGTGCCTCGATACCAGCCTGAGGTGGTTTGTTGTAATAAGGAGTTACAACAAGTAATCCATCGGCGCCTGCCTGCTCTGTGCGCTTGGCCTGATTAATTGAATACTCAGTCTCATTATCTCCGGCACCAGATAAAACTTTAATTTTCGTGCCTACGGTCTTTCGAACAACTTTTATAATCTCTTCTTTTTCTGAAGACTTCGTTGTTGGTGCTTCACCAGTTGTACCGTTGACAACTATTCCGTCATGGCCGCTTTGAACAAGGTGATCTGCAATTTTTTCAATACCAGCCCAGTCGATCGCACCATCTTTTTTAAATGGGGTAACCATTGCGGTCAAAAGTCGACCAAATGGAGCGTTCGTTGTCATGGGGTCAACTCTACCCGTTCTATGGGGCGATTCGTCCAGACTTTTCAAAGGCTGCGTATGTAAGTGGCATCAATTTTGCAAATTCGGCTTCCATTAACTCGGCCACCATCTCAATTTCACGTTGTGGATAGCTAGGAAAATGTGAACCCTCGCGCGCTGTACGAAGTGATAAAAAGTTCATAAGTGCACGGGCATTCATGGAGACATACATCGATGAGTATGTTGAAACTGGCAGAACTACACGTGCAACTTCGCGCGCGACTCCCGCATCTAGCATTTTCTTATAGCTCTCATATGCAATTACATATGAATCCTTCATCGCTTTTACAGAAATCTCAAACTGCTCTTTAGTTCCATCTTCAAAAGTATATGCACCTGTTTTCCCAACTTGAACTAACTTTCGCTCCTTTGAAGGAATATAGAAAACTGGATTTAATTCACGATAACGACCACTTTCTTCATTGTAAGAAGCAATTCGATGGCGCATGAATTCACGGAAGACAAATATCGGTGCAGATACAAAAAATGTCATAGAGGTATGCTCAAATGGAGAGCCGTGACGTTCGCGGGCAAGATAGTTGATTAATCCAGCAGATCGAGCTGGATCCTCACCTATCTCATCTAGGGATTGTTCACCTGCTGTCGAAACTCGTGCGGCCCATATGACATCTGCATCACTTGCACTTGCTTTAACTAATTCAACAGTTACATCATCACGATAAATAATCTCGTGGTTTTCATTATTTTCACTCATTATTGAACCCTATCTATTTGCCCCTTTCGTCTCGTGCATTTATACGGCAGAATGTCCGCGTGTCCACAAGCTTCTCCCCCACATTGCGCGATTCACTGAGCGTTTCCATCACCGTAGGGGCATATGGCGTGGCATTTGGAGCTGCTGCGGTTGCAAATGGATTTTCTGTACTTCAGGCCTGCCTTTTGTCTTTACTTACTTTTTCAGGTGCATCACAGTTTGCAGTAGTTGGCGTTATAGGTGCGGGCGGAAGTTCAATCAGTGCCATTGCAACAGCTTCACTACTGGGAACGCGTAACGCACTCTATGGAGTGATCATGGCACCACGTTTAAATGTAAGAGGCTTTAAACGTGTTGTGGCAGCGCAGGTAACGATTGATGAATCTACAGGTGTTGCACTTGGGCAAGAGCAACGAGGAATCGATGCTGTTAAAAAAGGTTTTTGGTACACCGGAATTGGAGTCTTTGTATTTTGGAACCTCTTCACACTTGCAGGTGCGTTAGGTGCTCAAGCAATGGGCGATATCCGCGCATTTGGTCTTGATTCTGCCGTTCCCGCAGCTTTCTTGGGATTGGTGTGGCCACGATTAACTGGAAAATTCGAGCGAATTTTGGCCGTTAGCTGCGCACTCTTTGCAATCGCCATGACACCCATACTGCCTGCAGGTCTTCCCATCATTGCAACTGCATTTATCGCGATAGTAATTGGAATGAAGCGATGAGTGCATTCTGGATCGCAACAATAGGAACTAGCGTCATTGCATTTGTGCTCAAGTACTCGGGCCATTCTGTGCCAGAACGATGGCTTTCCCACCCAAAGATTCAACGCATCAACGCACTCATTCCAATTGCATTGCTGAGTGCACTAGTTGCCGTTCAATCTTTCTCCGAAAAGTCACAGTTGATGATTGACCAGCGCTTAGTTGGTTTATCCGTTGCAATGATTGCGCTATTTCTCAAAGCGCCATTTCCATTAGTCGTGCTATCTGCTGCAGTTTCATCGGCAGCGGTATACCACTGGCTTTAGATAATCCCTAAGGCTACAAGCTTTGCCTTTAGATCTTTATCTGATGGCTCTGTTAAATGAGTTGAATCAGAAAAGACAATTACGGGGATCGACTGAGCCCCTCCATTGATCTCCATTACTTTCGCAGCAGCACCTTCTGTTTTTTCAGTATCAATGAGTGTGTATTGCACATTAAGTTCTTCAAGGAGGCGCTTGGATCTGCGACAATCACCACACCAATCGGCGCCATAGAAAATTATTTGTTCTTTTGACATCGGATTATTCCTAACTTGTTACATAAATTTTTCAAGGCCATGTGTAAGGCCAGGATTTTCAACAATTTTTCGAATTCCAAGAACGACTCCAGGCATGAAGCCGGCACGATCGAGAGAGTCATGTCTGATCGTAAGTGTTTCACCTAGACCGCCAAACAAAACCTCTTGATGTGCAACTAGACCTCTAGCGCGTATTGAGTGAACTGGAATATCTCCCACGATTGCACCTCTGGAACCATCGATTGCAGAGGTTGTGGCATCAGGCATCTTTGCAAGACCTGCTCCTTTACGAGCAGCTGTCATTAACTGCGCGGTTCGCTCTGCAGTTCCCGATGGGGCATCAACTTTATCGGGGTGATGTAGTTCAACAATTTCAGCTGATTCGAAATAACGTGATGCTTTTTCGGCAAACTCCATCATGAGAACTGCGCCAATTGCAAAATTTGGTGCAATTAAAACTCCGACTTTCGGTTGATCCTTTAACCATGATTCTAATTTTTCAATTTTCTTGGCATCAAAGCCAGTAGTTCCAACAACTGCATTGATTCCTGCTTTGATTAGATATTCAAGATTTCCCATAACTGAATCTGGATTCGTGAAATCAACAACAACATGCGCGCCAGATGTGGCCAGTTTATCCAGTGGATCACCAACATCTAATGCTGCAACTAATGCCAATCCTTGAGCAGAGGAAACTGCCTTAACTACTTCACTGCCCATTCGACCATTAGCTCCGAGCACTCCTACATTAATCATCGCGCCAGCACCTTCTCAAACTTAGATTCATTTTTAAACGGCCCTACTAGTGCAAGGGTAGGCGCTTTAGTCAGGAATTGGCTAGCAATTTCCTTAATTTCGGAGGAGTTAACCGATGAAACCGCCTTTAAAATATCATCAAAGCCCATTACATGACCGTAAACAATTTCATTTTTGCCTATTCGGCTCATGCGCGATCCAGAATCTTCTTGGCTCAAGACCAAGGAGCCCCGTACTGCGCCTTTCGCCCTTTCAATTTCTTCATGTGACATTCCATTATCGGCAACATCGGCAAGTACTTCGCGAATAATCTTCACAACTTCAACAGCTTTGCTTGGATTACAACCTGCATAAAAACCAATTTGCCCACTGCCTGCAAACTGTTGAGCATATGCATAGACAGAGTAAGCCAACCCACGTTTTTCCCGAATCTCTTGAAATAAACGGGAAGACATGCCGCCACCTAAAGCTGAGGCCAAAACTCCCATCGCAAATCGTCGCTCATCGTGGCGCGCTACACCTTCCATTCCATAAAACATGTGGGCCTGCTCGGTTGGTCTAGTAATGATTCCAACTGATCTTTGAATGCTCTTTCGAACCGGTGTATTGGTGCGAATTACTGGTGCACCGAGACCGTCAAGAAATCCATCCCGTGATAACGCTTGCTCGACCATAGCAACTACTTTTTTATGCTTAATGTTTCCGGCAACAGCAACGACTAAATCCTGAGGCTGATAACGCTTTTTATAGTAGTTGAAAACTGAATTACGGGACATGGACTTTATTGATTCATTTGTGCCCAGGATTGGTCTACCAAGAGGTGTATCTCCATAATAAGTTTCAGCATAGAGATCATGCACAAGATCACTTGGATCGTCATCGCGCATTGCAATCTCTTCTAAAACTACTTTACGCTCTGCATCAACATCTAACGCTGTGACGACCGAAGAGGTAATCAGATCAGAGATCACATCGATTGCCATCGGCAAATCAGTATCAATGACACGTGCGTAATAGCAGGTGTACTCCTTGCTCGTGAATGCATTCATCTCACCACCAACTGATTCAATGGCTGATGAGATCTCTAAGGCGTTACGTCGATTGGTTCCTTTAAATAGTAAATGCTCTAGAAAGTGAGAAGCCCCAGCAACGGCCGGGGTTTCATCACGTGAGCCAACATTGACCCAAATACCGATCGCGGCGCTGCGTACCGAAGGAACTTCTTCAGTAACGATACGCAGACCGCTAGGTAATACAGAACGACGAACGCTCATTTATTCAGCAGAACCAGTTGTTCCATCTTCAAGGACTGGAACCAAAGACAGCTTGCCCTTTGGATCAATCTCGCCAATTTCAACCTGGATCTTGTCGCCAACCTTCATAACTTCTTCAAGGTTTTCAATGCGCTTTCCGCCATGCATCTTGCGAATCTGCGATACATGAAGAAGCCCATCTTTACCCGGCATCAAAGAGATGAATGCACCAAATGCTGCAAGCTTGACGACAGTACCAAGGTAGCGTTCACCAACTTCTGGCATCTGTGGGTTAGCAATTGCATTGATTTGAGCACGTGCTGCTTCAGCTGATGGTCCATCGGTTGCACCGATGTAAATTGTTCCATCATCTTCGATTGAAATATCTGCGCCAGTCTCTTCTTGAATCTGATTGATGATCTTGCCCTTAGGCCCGATAACTGCGCCGATCTGATCAACTGGAATCTTTACAGAGATGATGCGAGGTGCAAATGGACTCATTTCATCAGGTCCATCAATCGCTTCATTCATAACATCTAGAATTGCAAGACGAGCCTCTTTTGCCTGAAGGAGTGCGCCTGCAAGAACTGATGCAGGGATTCCATCGAGTTTAGTGTCGAGCTGCAAAGCTGTAACAAAATCTTTTGTTCCAGCGACTTTAAAGTCCATATCTCCAAACGCATCTTCTGCACCAAGAATGTCAGTTAGGGCAACATACTCAACTTTTCCATCAACAGAATCTGAAATAAGACCCATTGCAATACCTGCAACTGGTGCACGTAGTGGAACACCTGCGTTATAAAGAGCAAGAGTTGATGCACAAACAGATCCCATTGAAGTCGAACCATTTGAACCGAGCGCTTCAGAGACCTGACGAATTGCATAAGGGAACTCTTCACGTGTTGGTAGCACAGGAATCAACGCACGTTCTGCCAAGGCACCGTGACCAATTTCGCGACGCTTTGGTGTGCCAACTCGACCAGTCTCACCGGTTGAATATGGCGGGAAGTTGTAGTTGTGCATGTAGCGCTTGCGGCTTTCAGGATTCAACGTATCTAGCTGTTGTTCCATCTTCAACATATTCAATGTTGTAATTCCTAGAATCTGAGTCTCACCACGTTCGAAAATTGCTGAACCGTGTACACGTGGAATTACTTCAACTTCTGCTGATAGGGCGCGAATATCTCGTAGACCGCGACCATCGATGCGAATCTTGTCCTTTAGAACGCGAAGACGCACAAGTTTTTTGGTAAGTGAACGAAACGCTGCTGAAACTTCTTTTTCGCGACCTTCAAAAGCAGCCCCAACAGACTCTTTTGTAGATGCGCTAATTTCATCAATCTTTGTTTCGCGCTCTTGCTTACCTGCAATTGTTAAAGCTTTTGCAAGGTCGGCACTAGCAGCCTTTTCAATTGCTGCGAAAATATCATCTTGATAATCCAAGAAAACAGGAAACTCTGCTGTTGGCTTAGCGGCAACTTTCGCAAGCTTAGCCTGTGCATCACAGAGAATCTTGATAAATGGTTTTGCTGCATCAAGGCCTTGTGCAACTACTTCTTCAGTAGGTGTTGGAGCCCCGCCTTTGATTAGCTCAATTGTTCGCTCTGTTGCTTCTGCCTCAACCATCATGATTGCAACATCGCCATCATTGACGCGACCAGCAACAACCATGTCAAAGACTGCGTTAGCAACCTGTGAGTGGTTAGGGAAGGCAACCCACTGTCCATCGATAAGTGCTACGCGCACGCCACCGATTGGACCAGAAAATGGAAGGCCTGCAAGTTGTGTTGACATTGATGCGGCGTTGATCGCAATCACGTCATACATGTGGTCAGGATCAAGTGCCATTACTGTCACAACGATTTGAACCTCGTTGCGAAGAC